>NZ_JBFTER010000026.1:0-50014 GCF_047229345.1 Cellulomonas jepli
GCTCCGGCACCCGCCGCGGCGAAGTCCCCCGCCGCCCCGGCGTCGATCCCCCCGCCCGCACCGCACGGCCACCCCGACGACGACGGGCACCCGCCGTCCTACCCGCCCCGGCGCGAGCTGCGCGACGCGACCGAGGTCCGCCGCACCGCCGGCACCCACCGGGCCCCCACCCGCGCCGGGTGGATCACCTCGACCACGACCGGGAACCGGCTCGGGAAGCTCGGCCGGCTGACCTGGCCGCTCGTGGCGCTGATCCTGCTGGTCGTCGCGCTCCTCGGGGCGGCGCTGGCCGATAGGCTCACCGGCGCCGAGGGCGGCTCACCCCCGGGCGAGCCCGCGCTGGGCGCGACCGGCACGACGAGAACGGCGACGACGACCGTCACGGCGGCTCCGGCGCACGGGACCGGCGCGGCTGCCGGCACCCGCACGGCGGCCGTCGACCCCGGATACGCTTTCCGGGACGGCCTCGATGGGATGATCACGGAACGTGCGCGGGTTGCCGACAGGGCAGCAGGCACGTGGACGACGACAGCGAAGGACGCCTAGTGGTGGACGACGGATCCCGGATCCTCGGAGGACGGTACGAGGTCGGTGAGCTGATCGGCCGCGGCGGCATGGCCGAGGTGCACATCGGCCACGACACGCGGCTCGGACGGACCGTGGCGATCAAGGTCCTGCGCTCCGACCTCGCACGCGACCCCTCGTTCCAGGCACGCTTCCGCCGCGAGGCCCAGGCCGCCGCATCGCTCAACCACCCCGCGGTCGTCGCGGTCTACGACACCGGCGAGGACCTCGTCACCGAGCCGTCGGGCGTCGTCGCGCACGTGCCGTTCATCGTCATGGAGTACGTCGAGGGGCACACGGTCCGCGACATCCTGCGCGACGGCAACGCGGTCCCCATCGAGGAGGCCGTCGAGATCACGGCCGGCGTGCTGTCCGCGCTCGAGTACTCCCACCACGCGGGCATCGTGCACCGCGACATCAAGCCCGCGAACGTCATGCTGACCCCGACCGGCGCCGTCAAGGTCATGGACTTCGGCATCGCGCGCGCCGTCGCGGACTCCGCGGCGACCATGACGCAGACGCAGGCGGTCATCGGCACCGCGCAGTACCTGTCCCCCGAGCAGGCGCGCGGCGAGACCGTCGACACGCGCTCCGACCTGTACTCGACGGGCTGCCTGCTCTTCGAGCTGCTGACCGGGCGCCCGCCGTTCGTCGGCGACTCCCCCGTCGCCGTGGCGTACCAGCACGTCCGCGAGGCCGCCCCGGCGCCGAGCATGTTCGCCGCGGACGTCCCCGACTCGCTCGACCGGATCACCCTCAAGGCGCTCGCCAAGGACCGCGACTCCCGCTACTCGACGGCCGCCGAGTTCCGCACGGACCTGGAGGCCGCCGCGCGCGGGGGCCACGTCGGCGCTCCCCCGGTCGGTGCCCTCGTGGCCACCGGCGTGAACGACGACGCGACGCAGGTGTTCGGCGCCGCCGGCCCGGCGACGACGCAGGTCGTCACCGGCCCCGCGCCCTGGGCGCCCACCGGCCCGGGCACGACCGTGCTGCCCCCCACGGGCGCCGCGACCGGCGCCGTCGGCGAGGACGACGAGCCGAAGAACAAGCGCTGGCTCATGTGGACCCTCATCGCGGTCGCGGTCCTCGCGGTCGCCGGGATCATCGCGCTCATCGCGGCGAACGCGGCGAACAACGACGAGCCGGAGACGGTCACCGTCCCGGCGATCGTCGACATGCCCGCACCCCAGGCCAAGGTCGAGATCGAGGGCGCCGGCCTCGTGTGGGCCCAGGAGGAGGTCGCCTCCGAGACGATCGCCGAGGGCAACGTCGTGTCGAGCAACCCGGCGAGCGGGGCGCAGGCCGAGAAGGACTCGACGGTGACGGTCCAGGTCTCGACCGGACCCGACACCGCGACGGTCCCCGACGTCACCGGCCTGACGCAGGACGCGGCGCGCACCCAGATCGAGGCCGCCGGCCTCACCGTCGGCTCCATCACGCCCGAGGACAGCGCCGCCTACCCCAAGGACCGGGTCACCAAGACCGATCCCGCCGCCAACGCCTCGGCCAAGGCCGGGGCCGCCGTCACGGTGTTCATCGCGAGCGGCAACGTGGTCGTCCCCGAGCTCGTCGGGCTGCCGCAGGCCGACGCCGAGAAGGCGCTCGCCGACCTCAGCCTGAGCTCGACGACCGCCGAGGTCGAGACGAACGAGCAGCCCCCGGGCACGGTCGTGACCCAGAGCCGGGCCGCGGGCGACCTCGTCCCGCAGAACTCGTCGGTGCGCCTCGAGGTGGCCGTCGCGCCGACCGCGCTGCTCATCCCCGAGGGTCTCGTCGGCCAGTCGTGGGACCAGGCGAGCCGCACGCTCTCCGGGCTCGGGCTGCAGCCGCAGCGCCGCGACGTCGACAGCGACCAGCCGCGGGACACCGTGCTGAAGACCGACCCGACGCGCGGCGACGAGATCGAGCCGGGATCGGTGGTCATCGTGGACGTCTCGCGCGGGCCGCGCAACGGTCAGCAGAACCCCACGCCGACGCCGACAGCGCCGGGAAACAACGGCTGACCCCGCCGGCGCGTCCTCGACGCGGCGACATCCGCACACGACGAAGGCTCCGACCCGCGAGGGTTCGGAGCCTTCGTCGTGGTGACGGACGCGTGACGCCGGTGCGCGACGCCGTGGCCCGTCGCAGTGCGCGACCCGACGCTGGTGACGCGGGCGCGTCCGAGCCCGTGCTCGGCCCAGCTGCCTCGGGCCGGTCCCTACGACCGCACGAGCGGGTGCAGCCCTTCCGACCGGGCGACGGCGTCGGCGTCCCCGCACACGGCCAGCCAGTTGGCGAGCAGCCGGTGCCCGCCCTCGGTCAGCACGCTCTCGGGGTGGAACTGCACCCCGTGCAGCGGCAGCGTGCGGTGCTGCAGGCCCATGACGACGCGCCCGTGCGCGGACCCGACCTCCGCCGTGACCTCGAGCTCGTCGCTGACCGTGCCGTCGACGACCGCGAGCGAGTGGTAGCGCGTCGCGGTGAACGGCGTCGGGAGCCCGGCGAGGACGCCCGTGCCGTCGTGCTCGACGAGGCTCGTCTTGCCGTGCATGAGCTCGGGCGCGTGCGTGACCGTGCCGCCGAAGACCTCGCCGAGCGCCTGGTGCCCGAGGCAGACCCCGAGCATCGGCGTCGCGCTCTCGGCGCAGTCCCGGATGACCTGCATGCTCGACCCGGCCTCGGCCGGGGTGCCCGGCCCGGGCGAGATCAGCACGCCGTCGAACCCGGCGCGCTCCTCGACGGGCGGCACGGCGTCGTTGCGCACGACGACCGTCTCGGCACCGAGCTGGTTCAGGTAGCCCACGATCGTGAACACGAACGAGTCGTAGTTGTCGACCACCAGGATCCTGGTCATCCCTCACCCACAGTCGTGTCGTTGAACGGCATGAACGGCGCGATCGCCGGGAACACCCACAGGAAGCACGCGGCGAGCACGGCCAGGGCCGCGACCGTGAGGATCGCGGCGCGCACGGGCGCCGGGCCCGGCAGGTGCCGCCACAGCCATCCGTACATCATGCGCCTCCGAGGAGCTCGGCCGGGATGCCGTCCGCCACGGGCGCCCAGTAGTCGAGCGTCCCGTGCACGATGAACCGCTCGCGCGCCGAGAACATCGGGTGGCACGTGGTCAGCGTGATGAAGCGCTCGGTCGGCGTGGCGCCCGGGTCGCCGGGGACGGGCGCGACGACCTCGGTCTGCGCGGGCGTCACGATCTCCGTCGACGTCACGCGGTACACGTACCAGGTGTCGGCGGTGCGGACCACGAGCGGGTCGCCGGCCTGCAGCTCGGCGACGCGGTTGAACGGCTTGGCGTACGTGGTGCGGTGGCCGGCCACGGCGAAGTTCCCGACGGCACCGGGCATCGCGGTCCCCGGGTAGTGGCCGATGCCGAGCACGTCGAGGACGCTGTCGCGCTCGACGCCCTCGCTGATCGGCCGCTCGGGCTCGCCGGCCCACCGCGGGACCTGGATCGTCGCGAACGTCGTCGCGTGGGCGGGCTCGGCGGCGACGGGCGGCTCGTCCCGGCGCGGCGGGGCGACGACGGGACCGACGGGCTCGCTCGGGCCCTCGGACGCGTCCGGCGTCGGGGCCGTGGGCGCGACGTCCCAGTCGAGCTCCTGGACGATCTCCGCCTGCGCACGGTTGCCGACGACGTCGGTCCACCACAGCTGCCAGACGAGGAACGCGAGCAGCAGCACGCCCAGGGTGATGAGCAGCTCGCCGAGGACGCCGAGGGCCCCGAACGCGGTCGTGCGGCCGCGCGACGACGTGCTCGAGCGGCTGTGCCGGGGGTTCGACCGGGTCGGGGTCTCGACGCTCACGCGGAGTCCTCCGCCCGCGCCTCACGGGCCTGCTCGTCGTCGTCCCGCGCCTCGCGGGCCCGCTCGTCGTCGTCGGGTGCGTAATCGCCCCGTGCGTCGGCCGTCCCGCCGTCGGGCAGCCCGGGCAGCACCTCGGTGCCCTCGGGGACGCGCGCGTGCTCGAGCTCGGTCGCTCCCTCGTACGCGGGCAGGGTCAGCGGCTCGGGCGCGACCGTCACGGACCAGCCGAGGCCGACCGCGTCGACGTAGCGCAGGTAGTTCTGGATCTCGGGCGACGCGTAGAGCGCGCGCCGCAGCGCCGCCGGGTCCCCGACGGCTCGCACGACGTACGGCGGCGAGTACGGCTGGCCGTGCAGCGAGAGCACGTTGCCGATGCACTGGAACGCGCTCGTCGAGATCACCCGCTGGTCCATGAGGCCCATCGCCTCGGCACCGCCCGCCCACAGCGCGTTGATGACCGCCTGGAGGTCCTGCTGGTGCACGACGAGGTCGTCGGGGCGGACGGACGTGGGCCGCGCGACGTCCGCCGGGGCGTCCTCGAGCTCGACGACCAGGCCGGGCCCCGTCACCGGGACCAGGCCCGCCTCGAGCTCCGCAGCGGGCGCGAGCGGCTCGATCACGATGCCGTCGAGCTCCGCCTGGGCGGCCGTGAGGCGCTCGACGTCCGTGCGCAGCGTCGAGACCTCGTCGAGCAGGACGCCGAGCCGGCGCTCCTCGACCTCGGCGAGCCCGGCGAGGTCCTGCGGGTGCCGCTCCCCCGTCGTCCGGGCCAGGCGCGCGTTCGCCGCGAACAGGGCCCCGGCCAGGGCGAGGACGAGCGCCACGGACAGCGTGCCGCGCGCGGCACGGGCAGCACGGTGCGGGTGGTCGGGCACTCGTGCTCCTCTCCGGCGATCTCGCCACTACGCTAAGCCACATTCTGGCGGGTCGGTGCCGACGTGCCCCGGCCTGCCGTACCGCTGGAACAGGAGCAGCCGTGCCCGAGTCGAAGAACCGCAAGAAGGCGGCCTACACGCCGCCGCCCGTCGCGAGCGGCCCGAAGGTGAGCCCGCGGTGGCTCGTGCCCGTGATGCTCGGCCTGATGATCCTCGGCCTCGTGTGGATCGTCGTCACGTACATCATGCGTTCGGAGTACCCGATCCCCGGCATCGGGCAGTGGAACCTCGCGATCGGCTTCGCCCTGATCCTCGCGGGCTTCGCCCTCACGACGCGCTGGCGCTGAGCCCTCCCCCGGCCCTTCGACGCACGGAGGCGGGGCGCCGGTACCCGCGTCGCCCTTCCACAGGCGGACGGGCGTCGTTCCACAGGAATGCCCCATTCGTCCCCACGCACGCGACCGGCGCCCACAGCACAATGCCTGGTCGTAGGACGTTTGCAGAGCCCTGACCTGCGGAAACGGGTCCGTCGTCCCCAGCGGTGGACATCTCTGTGGACAACTACACAGGTGTAATTCACCACCTGTGCGGAACGTTGGGGAAATCGGGTCAGACCAGGGCGTACTTCGCGAGCGCGAGCCCGACGAGCAGCAGGCCGACGAGCACCGGCGCCCCGACCGCCACGGCGGCACGCCGCTCCCGCGGGGCGTAGGCGAACGCGGCGGCGAGGGCCGCGCCCACGACGAGGCCGCCGAGGTGCGCCTGCCACGCGATGCCCGGCACCACGAAGCCGATGACGACGTTCAGGACGATCACGACGGCGATGCCGCGCACGTCCCGCCGCATCCGGCGCATCACCACGAACACCGCCCCGAACAGCCCGAAGACGGCGCCCGAGGCGCCCACGGTGAGGGTGCGCCACGAGTCGTCGAGCGGGGACGCGAGCAGCAGCACGCCGACCGAGCCCGCGACGGCGCTCAGGCCGTAGAGCGCGGCGAAGCGTCCGCGGCCGAGGGCCTGCTCGAGGTACGGCCCGACCATCCACAGCGCGAGCATGTTGAACACGATGTGGATGACGCCGGAGGGGGAGTGCAGGAACGCGACCGTGAGGAACCGCCACGGCTCGACCTCGCCGATCGCCGGCCAGAACGCCCAGCGCAGCGTCCACGCCGGGTCGACCTGCTGGAGCACGAAGCTCACGACGCACGCCGCGATGATCCCGATCGTCACGACCGGGCGGCCCGCGCGGACCGTCCCGCCGAAGATCGTCCGGTTCGCGGGCGTCGCGCGCGCGGCCTCGGCGACGCAGTCGACGCACTGGACGCCGACGGCAGCCTGCCGCTGGCACTCGGGGCACGTCGGACGGCCGCACCGCTGGCAGCGCACGTAGGACACACGGTCCGGGTGGCGCGGGCAGACGGGCGGGCCCTCGGGCGGGCCGGTGGGCGCAGCGGCAGGCTGGTCGGCGCTCATGCGGTGATCGGGACCGCTCAGTCCTCGATCGTGACCGAGCTGATGACGACGTCCTCGACCGGGCGGTCGCCGCGGCTCGTGGGCGTCGCGGCGATCGTGTCGACGACCTTGCGGCTCGCGTCGTCGGCGACCTTGCCGAAGATCGTGTGCTTGCCGTTCAGGTGCGGCGTCGGGACGACCGTGACGAAGAACTGCGAGCCGTTGGTGCCGCCGGTCTTCCCGGTGATCGGGTCGCGGCGCAGCCCCGCGTTCGCCATCGCGAGCAGGTACGGCTCACCGAACTGGAGCTCGGGGTGGATCTCGTCGTCGAAGCTGTAGCCCGGGCCGCCCGTGCCGGTGCCGAGCGGGTCGCCGCCCTGGATCATGAAGCCCGGGATCACGCGGTGGAAGATGACGCCGTCGTACAGCGGGGCGCTGCTCTCCGCGCCGGTCTTCGGGTCCTTCCAGGCCTTGCTCCCGGTCGCGAGGCCGGTGAAGTTCTCCACCGTCTTCGGCGCGTGGTTCGGGAAGAGCTCGATCCGGATGTCACCGGCGGTCGTGTGCAGTGTCGCGAACATGCCGCCCATCTTCCCACGCAGCGGCCTGCCTGCGCGGGGAGGCCGGCGCCCGTCCGGGAAACCCTGCGCCCGTTCGACCAGGCGTCGAGCGGTGCGCACGGAGGGGTACGCCGGCCGCGAACACCCAGGCCAGGACCGCGGCCGCCCCGCAGCCCTTTCGGGCCTGGGACCTGCGTGTCGACGGGTCTGGTGGCAGAGTGTGGGGTCAACGCAGCCGACCAGCCGCAGAACCGGGGAGTGGACATGACCTTCGCCATCCGACGCCCGAATCTCGAGTCCGTGGACACGGACAAGCTCAAGCTCCAGGCCGCAGAGAAGGCGGCGGTGCTCGCCGCCGCCGCGAAGGTGCAGGCCGCCGAGGCAGCAGGACAGGCCGCGGGAGCCGCGGCGCACGCCAAGGAGTGGGGCACGCCCAAGGCCGAGGCCGCGATGGAGTGGCTCGTGCCGCGCGTCGAGCACCTCTACAAGGAGAGCCTCAAGGCCGCGGTCCCGCGTGTCGAGCGCGCCGCCGGCGCCGCGTCGCCCGCGATCGACTCGGCGCACGACAAGCTCGTCGACGAGCTCATCCCGAGCGTCGTCGCCGCCGTGAACGCAGCCGCCGTCAAGGCGGGCGCCATCGCGGACAAGGCCGCCGAGGCCACCGCACCGCAGAAGTCGCACCGCGCCGCGAAGACGTTCTGGATCCTCGCGGGCATCGCCGGTGCGGCTGCCGCGTTCGCCGCGTGGACCCGTTCGCGCGCGCAGACCGACCCGTGGGCCGAGCCGTGGGAGCCCACGTCGGCGGACACGTCGAGCAACGGGCTCCGCACCCGGGCGCACGACGCCCGTGAGGACCTCTCGGACCGCGTGGGCGGCGCCGCGGAGGCCGTGGGCGAGGCGGCGGGCGTGACGGTCGCGAAGAGCCGCGAGGCGGCGCAGCGGGCGGCCGAGAAGGTCACCGAGGCGCGCGAGGACCTCACCGAGAAGGTCAGCGAGGCCACGAAGAAGGCGACGACGCGCCGCTCGGCGTCGAAGAAGCCCGACTCGGCCGCCGGCGACACGGACGAGGCGCTCACCGACACGACGGCCGTCGCGCCGATCGTCCCGGTGGGAGAGGTTCCCGACCCGGTGATCGAGACGGCCCCCGAGCGCACGACCGACGAGGACCGGACCGACCGCGGGACGCTCTGACCCGACACCGACCGGCACACCCCCGACGGCTTGGGGGCGGCTCGCAGCGGGCCGTCCCGGGCCACGGGTCCGCGACCCGGCCCTGCAGCGATGCGGGCCGGGTCGCGGCGTGTCCGGGCGAGTCGAGGGCGCGTCTCCGTGCAGCTCACAACCCCGCGCTGGCTCGCGCACGTCGACCAGGACCGGGGCGGGGAGACCGTCGAGCAGCCGCCCGCTACGCTCGCCACGCCCGGGCCTCGTCCCCTGCCCCGCTGTCCACCCGCGGGAGCATTCGGCTAAACGTTTAGGCGGTTGACGCCGTCGTCGCGCCCTCCGGACGATGCCCGAGGCGGACCGCCCGCGAACAGCTCCGGGTGGCGTTCACGCGCGGGCGTGGAGAGAGGGACGGCGCGGATCCCGCCGGACCGGGCACGACGACGTGCCCACCCGTTTCTCCAGTGCCGAAGAAAGGGATCTCATGTCTCGCCTCGCCCCGGCGCACGACGCCCCGGCCCCAGCGCCACGCGGCCGGCGTCGCCGCGCCGTGGTCGCCGGCTCCGCCACCGTCGCGCTCGCCGCAGGTGCGCTCGTCGCGCCCATGCTCACGTCGACGGCGGCCGCCGCCCCCGACTTCAACTACGCCGAGGCGCTGCAGAAGTCGATGTTCTTCTACGAGGCGCAGCGCTCGGGCGACCTGCCCGCGAGCAACCGCGTCTCGTGGCGCGGCGACTCCGGGCTGACCGACGGCTCCGACGTGGGCAAGGACCTCACCGGCGGCTGGTATGACGCGGGCGACCACGTGAAGTTCGGCCTGCCGATGGCGTTCACGTCGACGATGCTCGCGTGGGGCGCCATCGAGAGCCCGGCCGGCTACACCAAAGCGGGCCAGCTCGACGAGATCAAGGACAACCTGCGCTGGGTCAACGACTACTTCGTCAAGGCCCACACGGCGCCCAACGAGCTCTACGTCCAGGTCGGCAACGGCACGGACGACCACAAGTGGTGGGGCCCCGCCGAGGTCATGACGATGGCCCGGCCGGCCTACAAGATCACCGCGGCCTGCCCGGGGTCCGACGCCGCGGGGGAGACCGCCGCGTCCCTCGCCGCCGCGGCGATCGTGTTCAAGACCGACGACCCGGCGTACTCCGCGAAGCTCCTCACGCACGCCAAGCAGCTCTACTCGTTCGCCGACACCTACCGCGGCAAGTACTCCGACTGCGTCACCGACGCCGCGTCGTACTACAAGTCGTGGTCCGGGTACCAGGACGAGCTCGTGTGGGGCGCGTACTGGCTCTACAAGGCCACGGGTGACGCGACCTACCTCGCCAAGGCCGAGAAGGAGTACGACGGGCTCGGCGTCGAGAACCAGACGACCACACGCAGCTACAAGTGGACGGTCGCGTGGGACGACAAGTCCTACGCCGCGTACGCGCTGCTCGCGATGGAGACCGGCAAGCAGAAGTACGTCGACGACGCGAACCGCTGGCTCGACTACTGGACCGTCGGCGTCAACGGCACGAAGGTCAACTACTCCCCGGGCGGCCAGGCCGTGCTCGACACCTGGGGCTCGCTCCGGTACGCCGCGAACACCTCGTTCGTCGCGCTCGTCTACTCCGACTGGATCACCGACGCGACCCGCAAGGCGCGGTACCACGACTTCGGCGTCCGGCAGATCAACTACGCACTGGGCGACAACCCGCGCAAGTCCAGCTACGTCGTCGGCTTCGGCGCGAACCCGCCGCAGAACCCGCACCACCGCACCGCGCACGGCTCGTGGCTCGACTCGCTGACCAACCCGGTCAAGACCCGGCACGTGCTCTACGGCGCGCTCGTCGGCGGGCCCGGCTCCGCGAACGACGCCTACACCGACGACCGCGGGGACTACGTCGCCAACGAGGTCGCGACCGACTACAACGCCGGCTTCACCAGCGCGCTCGCGCGGCTCGTCGAGGAGTACGGCGGCACGCCGCTCGCGAGCTTCCCGACGGCCGAGGTGCCCGACGGCGACCAGTTCTTCGTCGAGACCAAGCTCAACCAGCCGCAGACCGGCACGTTCACCGAGGTCAAGGCGATCATCCGCAACCAGTCGGCCTACCCGGCGCGCAGCCTGACGAACGCGAAGCTCCGCTACTGGTTCACGCTCGACCCCGACGAGCCGGCCTCGAACATCAAGGTCACGACGAACTACACCGAGTGCGGGACGAACCCGCCGTCGGTCGTCGCCGCGGGCGGCTCGCTGTACTACGCGGAGATCGACTGCACCGGGCGCAACATCTACCCGGGCGGCCAGTCGCAGCACCGCGCCGAGATCCAGTTCCGGGTCGCGGGCGGCCCGACGTGGAACGCCGCCAACGACCCGTCGTTCGTCGGCCTCGCCTCCGGCACGGCCGACCCGGTCAAGACCAAGGCGATCACGCTGTACGAGGGCGGCACGCTCATCTGGGGCAACGAGCCGGGCGACGTCGTCGGTCCCGACCCGGACACCACGGCGCCGTCGGTCCCCGGCACGCCGGTCGCGTCGTCGATCACCGGCACGTCCGCGACGCTCTCGTGGACCCCGTCGACGGACACGGGCGGCAGCGGGCTCGCCGGCTACGAGGTGTACCGGGTGCAGGGGACCACGGCCACGCGCGTCGCCACCACCACGACGCCCGGCTACGCGCTCACCGGCCTCACGCCCGACACGGCGTACACCTACGCGGTCGCCGCGAAGGACACGGCCGGCAACGTCTCGGCGCGCGGCACCGCCGTGACGTTCCGGACGACGGGCGTCATCGTCGACCCGGGCCCCGACACGACGGCCCCCACCGTCCCGACGGCCGTCACCGCAGCCGGCGTGACCGCCACCGGCGCGACCCTGACCTGGACCGCCTCGAGCGACCCGACCAACGGTCAGGACCACGTCAGCGGCGTCGCCGGCTACGACATCGGCCGGGTCTCCGGCACCGCGACGACCGTCGTGGCGTCCTCCACCGGCCCCACGCACGCCCTGACCGGCCTCACGGCGTCGACGGCGTACCAGTACGCCGTACGGGCCAAGGACGGCGCGGGCAACGTCTCCGCGTGGAGCACCCCGGTCTCGTTCACGACGACGAACGGCACCACCACGCCGCCGTCGGCGTGCAGCGTGAAGTACACCGCCAACACCTGGGGCTCCGGCTTCACCGGGTCGGTGCGCCTCACGAACACCGGCTCCTCGGCGCTCAGCTCGTGGACGCTCGCGTTCGCGATGCCCGCCGGGCAGACCGTCACGCAGGGCTGGAGCGCGACCTGGTCGCAGACCGGCACCGCCGTCACCGCCAAGAACGCCGCCTGGAACGGCACGCTCGCCGCCGGCTCCTCGATCGAGATCGGCTTCAACGGCACGCTCACCGGCGCGCACGTCGCCCCGACCGCCTTCACGGTCAACGGCGCCGCCTGCACGCTCGGCTAGACCTGGCGTCCGCGTCAGGATCACGCCGGCGCGGGCGGCAGCACACAGCGGAGGGCCGCTCCCGGGACTCACCCCCGGGGGCGGCCCTCCGTGCTGCGAGGATGCGGCACCGAGGGTGGTGGGGACAAGCCGAGGGCGGTTCGCCCGCCGGGACCGGTCAGCGACCGGGGGACACCGACGTCGGTTGACCGGCCCACTCGCGCAGCGCCGGGACGTCCGCGACCTCCCAACCTGCGTGGACGGGCAGCGACAGCGTCCGGTCGGCCGCCTCGATGACGAGGGCGCTGCTCCACGCGAGGTTCGTCGAGTCGCCGCGGATCGCCGTGATCGTCTCGCGCGGGATCGTGACGAAGCGCGGCCCGAGCCAGAGGTGCAGCGCACCGTCGCCGAGCACGACGTGCTGCCGGCGGTCGACCCAGCCCGGGCACGAGCACCTGGGCGGCGGGCGGTCGGCGGGGGAGAGCCTCGACCGCGGCGGCGTGCACGAGGGCCCTACCGGCTCCGGGATCGGAGCGGCGCGGTCGTCAGCGGGGCGGTCCGTCGGCACATCAGGCGTCAGGCTGCCGACGGCGCGAGGGCCTCCGTCACGCGCGTCCCGCAGCCCGTCAGCGGACTTCGGGTGGGCGGACTTCGAGTGGGCGGACCTCGGGTGGGCGCAGTACCAGCACGTGCCGCCGTCCTTCGTGAAGTACCGCTTCCACGCCGGACGTCCCGCGACGAACCAGCCCACGAGGGCCAGCACGGCGGGGACGAGCCCGAGCAGGCCGATCCACATCACGTCCCTGACCGACGCAGGCTCAGCCCAGTCCTCGACGTCCGTCGCGATCATGGCCTCGGTCGGCTCGCCCGGCAGGTAGCGGACCTCGAGCGGCCACTCGTCGGCGTCGCGAGCGGGCAGCGGCTTCCAGTCGCCCGCATAGTCGTGCCCCCACGGCTCGGCCTCGACGAGCAGCGCCGTGACCGTCCGCCCCTCGGCGTCGAACGTCGCACGCACCTCGTCGGAGTACCGCCCGGCGGTCCGCGCCTCGACCGTCCGGGCGGTCGCCGTGGCACCGTCGTCCTCGAGCCGGAGGGCGAGCTCGTGGGCGCGCACGGCGCTCCGGTACGACGACGCAGCGATGAACGTCACGATCAACGACAGGGCCACGACCGTCAGCGCCGTCCAGCGTCGGACGCGGCGGCCGCGCGAGGCACGACGGGCCTCCGGGACGCCGCTCGGGTCTGCGACCCGGATCAGCACGGGCAGTTCCTGCGCCGGCCGTCGGACGACGAACGCTCCTCCCAGGTCACACGGGGAGCGTAGGGCCCTGGTCACGGCGGTGCTCGGTGAGCCGAGGGAGCTCGCACCCCGACGAAGGTCGGGCGACTTCGGCCGGGACGGGGACTACTGCTGGGCCTCGACGACCCAGTCCTCCGCCGGAGCGGGGTAGCAGCTGCCGGCGCCACCCTCGTAGCCGTCCGCGAAGGCCCGGGTGCGCTCGAAGCCCGTGCCGTGCGCCCGGGGGTCGGTGAACGGGGTGCCGGGGACGTCACGGACCGAGAAGACCGCCAGCGTCGCCTCGTCGAGGTCGCCGGCCTCCAGCAGGCCCTGCTCCTGCACGTCCCTCGCCCACGCGCCGGCGAAGCAGTCCGCCTGGAGCTCGCGGAGGACGCCGAGCTGCTCCTGCTCCGGGAGGCGGAACTGCATGGCGTGGCCGTACTCGTGCGCGAGGACGAACGCCGCGGCGAAGTCCCCCGACGAGACGTAGTAGGGGATCATCAGGCCCGTCTCGTCCCAGGCGATGAAGTCCCCGGCCGGGCAGTAGAAGGCGTTCTCGGCCGGAGCCTCCTCGTCGCCGCACCGGGGACCGGCCTCCTGGTCGGGGCGGTAGTACACGAACCGGGAGGGGCGGGTGTACGCCGCACCGAAGGTGGCGGGGAGCTCGCGGGCCCAGAACTCGTCCAACGAGGCGATGACCCCCTCGAGGGTCGCCTGGTAGTCCTCGTACACGAAGGCGGTCCTGGTGTCGGTCCGGATCGCCTCCGTCTCCGCCGGCGGGTCCTCACCGAAGTCCCCGCTCTCCTCGGCGTTCTCAGCCTTCGCCTCGTCGACCGCGGACTGGATCTCGTCGAGGATCTCCTGCGCGCGGGCACGGTTGGTGCCGTCCCCGACGGTGGTGTCGAACCCGCACCCCGTGAGGGCGAGAACAACGGCGACGACGATCACGACCGGCCGCAGACGGGAGAGGGAAGGCACGGGAACCTCCAGGGGCGGGTGTGCGCGAGCGGGAAGGGCTGCCCCGAAGACGCAGGAGTCTCACCGGGAGTCTGCACCAGAGAGTGCTGCGACGCCCCCGGAGGGGCGGAGGAGCCGGCGACTGCTGCAACGAGCCGCTCTCGTGACGCAGCGAAGGCCTCTGCGAGAAGCGGATAGCTGCGGATCGACAGCGATCTCGTCTGGGAGCGGGATGGGCACCTGACCCAGCGCGGTCGTCGCCATCGCGTGCTCCTCGTCCGCCCATGCCAGGCGACCATCGGCGAACTCGTCGACCTTCCGCACTTCCCAGCCGTCGACGACGTGCGCCCACAGCACGACGGGGTCTTCCGCGTTGTCGTGGTGCCACCGCACGCGCTGGAAGTAGCTGTCGGACACGGGCCGATCGTGCCATGGGCATCGCGCGCAGCACGGGCCGCAGGAGTGGATCTTGGCGACGCCCGCCACTGCTGCCGTTTGCTGCTGCACCTCATGGCAAGAGCCGCTCCGCGGTGTCGCGAAAGCGGCTCTGACCAGTGGTGGAGCCAAGGGGACTCGAACCCCTAACCCCCTGCTTGCAAAGCAGGTGCGCTACCAATTGCGCCATGGCCCCTGGGTGGAACCACCGGACCGGTGTCCGGCTGTCGCGGGGGAGGACTACTCGAAGGTGTCCGTGACCTCGGCCCACAGGTCCCGCTCGTCGCGGTCCTGCGTGTACCGCTGCCAGGCGTAGAAACCGGCGGCAGCGACCGCCACGAGGAGAAGCACCTTCTTCATGGATCCCCCACGGGTCGGGAGTGGGCCTAACAGGACTTGAACCTGTGACCTCTTCCTTATCAGGGAAGCGCTCTAACCGTCTGAGCTATAGGCCCGTGCGCGCACCGTCACGAGGACGGGGTGCGCCGGATGAGACTACCGCAGCGCGGCACCCGGCCCAAACCGGGTTCCGCTCACTCGTCCGTCAGCGTGAGGTGCACCCCCCCGACCAGCGCGGCCGTGAGGTTGTAGAGGAAGGCGCCGATCGTCGAGAGCGCCGTGATGAGGAAGACGTCGATGACCGCGACGAGCGTGGCCGCGGAGACGATCCGCTGGAACTCGACGTACTCGAGGATGTTCACGGGGCTCTCCGCGCCCAGCACCTCACGCACGAGCGAGTCGGCCTTGGCGAAGACCTGCATGCCGTCGAGCGTGAGCCAGACGACGGCCGCGGCGACGACGATCATGATGCCGATCGCCACGGAGAGCAGGAACGCGAGCTTCATGACCGACCACGGGTCGACGCGCGAGAGCGCGAGGCGCACCCGGCGCGGTGCCCCGGGGACGGCCTTCATGCTGCCGGTCGCGGGCCGCGGGGACTGGCCGTTGACGGTGCGCTGGGCACCCGTCGCCGTGGCGCTCATGGTCCGCTCCTCGGCACGCGGGTGGGCGGCCGACGCGAGGGCGGCCTGGGTCTTCGCCGCCGCCTTCTTCAGGGACGACGCGACGGAGCCCACCGCGACCTGCAGCGGCGACGGCTCCTCCGGGTCGGCCGGCGGGGGAGGCGTCGCGGTGGACGTGCGGGGCGGCGTCGGCCGGTCGTCGTCCCGCGCGGCGGGCGTCTCGACGGGCTCGCGCGTCGCGGTGTCCGCGTACGCCGCACCGGGCGCGGGCGGCGCCTCGGTGTCGACCGCGGCCGAGCCGGCGGGCCTCAGCGGGGGCGTGGACGACGACGGGCGGGTCGCCGGTGCCGTCGGCCGCTTGCGCGGTGGGATCGACGGAGGGGCGGACTCGCTGCTCATGCATCCTCCTGCGCGGATGTCTCCGCGGCGGTCGGTGCGTCCGACCCGCCCTGCGTAGTGGCGTCAGGGTCTGCCGCGACGGCGTCCCCCGACTCGTTCTCGTCCTCCACGGTACCCGCATCGTCGGCCAGGTGACGCTCGATGTTGCGGGCGACGGCGATGATCCGGTCGTTCGCGTCCGGCTTGGCGAAGATCACGCCCTGCGTCGCGCGGCCCGTGGCGTTGACCTCGGACGTGGCCGACCGGACGATCTTGCCGCGCTCCATGATGACGAGGACCTCGTCCTCGGGGTCCGTCACGAGGGCACCGACGAGGTCGCCGTTCGCCTCGGGGAGGTTCGCGACCTTGATGCCGAGGCCGCCGCGGCCCTGGACCCGGTAGTTGTCGGTCGTCAGCGCGGTGCGCTTGGCGATGCCGCCCTCGGTCACGGTGAACAGGTACGCGTCGTCGGACACGACGTCCATCGCGAGCAGCTCGTCGTCGGAGCGGAACTTCATCCCCGTGACGCCGGACGTCGCGCGGCCCATCGGGCGCAGGGCGTCGTCGGTCGCCGTGAAGCGGATCGACTGGCCCTTGCGCGAGACGAGGATGAGGTCGTCGGTCGAGTCGACGATGCGCGCGGACACGAGCTCGTCAGGGTTGCCCTCGTCGTCCTCGCGCAGGTTGATCGCGATGACGCCGCCCGAGCGGTTCGAGTCGTACTCCGACAGGCGGGTCTTCTTGACCAGGCCGCGCTTGGTCGCGAGCACCAGGAACTCGGCCTGCTCGTAGTCGCGGATGTCGAGCACCTGGGCGATCTTCTCGCCGGGCTGGAACGCCAGCAGGTTCGCGACGTGCTGACCCTTCGCGTCGCGGCCGCCCTCGGGCAGCTCGTACGCCTTCGCCCGGTACACGCGGCCGAGGTTCGTGAAGAACAGCAGCCAGTGGTGCGTCGTCGTGACGAAGAAGTGGTCGACGATGTCGTCCTCGCGGAGCTGGGCCCCGCGCACGCCCTTGCCGCCGCGGCGCTGCGCCCGGTAGTTGTCGCTGCGCGTGCGCTTCGCGTAGCCGCCGCGGGTGATGGTGACGACCATCTCCTCCTCGGCGATGAGGTCCTCGATCGAGACCTCGCCGTCGAACGGGAGGATCTTCGTGCGGCGGTCGTCGCCGCTCTTCGCGACGATCTCGGCGAGCTCCTCCTTGACGATCGTCCGCTGGCGGACCTCGGAGCCGAGGATGTCGTTGAGCTCGGCGATGACGGCCTCGAGCCGCGCGTGCTCGTCGAGGATGTTCTGGCGCTCCAGGGCGGCGAGCCGGCGCAGCTGCATCGCGAGGATCGCGTTCGCCTGGATCTCGTCGATCTCGAGCAGGGCCATCAGGCCCGTGCGCGCCTCGTCGGCGTCGGGGGAGCGGCGGATGAGCGCGATGACCTCGTCGAGGGCGTCGAGCGCCTTGAGCAGGCCACGGTAGATGTGGATGCGCTCCTCGGCCTGGCGCAGGCGGTACTTCGTGCGCCGGACGATGACCTCGAGCTGGTGGGACGTCCAGTGCCGGACGAACGCGTCGATGCTGAGCGTGCGCGGGACCCCGTCGACCAGCGCGAGCATGTTCGCGCCGAACGTGTCCTGCAGCTGCGTGTGCTTGTAGAGGTTGTTGAGCACGACCTTGGCGACCGCGTCGCGCTTGAGCACGATCACGAGGCGCTGGCCCGTGCGGCCCGAGGTCTCGTCGCGGATGTCGGCGATGCCGGTGATCCGGCCGTCCTTGACCAGGTCCGCGATCTTCAGGGCCAGGTTGTCGGGGTTCACCTGGTACGGCAGCTCGGTGACGACGAGGCAGATCCGGTTCTGGATCTCCTCGACCTGCACGACCGCGCGCATCGTGATCGAGCCGCGCCCGGTCCGGTACGCCTCCTCGATGCCGCGGTGGCCGAGGATCGTCGCGCCGGTCGGGAAGTCGGGGCCCTTGATGCGCTCGAGCAGCGCGTCGAGCAGCTCCTCGTTCGACGCGTCCGGGTGGTCGAGGTGCCACTGCACGCCGTCGGCGACCTCGCGCAGGTTGTGCGACGGGATGTTCGTCGCCATGCCGACCGCGATGCCCGCCGAGCCGTTGACCAGAAGGTTCGGGAAGCGCGAGGGCAGGACCGACGGCTCCTGGGTGCGGCCGTCGTAGTTGTCCTGGAAGTCGACGGTGTCCTCGTCGATGTCGCGGACCATCTCCATCGACAGCGGCGCCATCTTGCACTCGGTGTACCGCGGCGCGGCGGCCGGGTCGTTGCCGGGGGAGCCGAAGTTCCCCTGGCCCCACACGAGCGGGTAGCGCATCGACCAGTCCTGCACGAGGCGGACCAGCGCGTCGTAGATCGACGTGTCGCCGTGCGGGTGGAACTTGCCCATGACGTCGCCGACGACGCGGCTGCACTTCGAGAACTGCCGGTCGGGGCGGTAGCCGCCGTCGTACATCGCGTACAGGACGCGGCGGTGCACCGGCTTGAGGCCGTCGCGCACGTCGGGGAGCGCGCGTCCGACGATCACGGACATCGCGTAGTCCAGGTAGGACCGCTGCATCTCGAGCTGCAGGTCGACCTGGTCGATGTTCCCGTGCTCGGCGCCGGCGAAGTTGTCAGTCAACGGTTCGGTCCTCTTGTTCAGGCTCGGTGCTGCTCAGTGCTGCTGGTGACGTGCGGTGGGGCTGCCCGCGTGCGGGACGCGGGCGCGGCTCAGATGTCGAGGAACCGCACGTCCCTCGCGTTGCGCTGGATGAACGAGCGACGCGCCTCGACGTCCTCGCCCATGAGCACCGAGAAGATCTCGTCAGCGGCCGCGGCCTCGTCGAGGTTGACCTGCAGCAGCGTGCGGTGCTCGGGCGACATCGTGGTCTCCCACAGCTCCGAGTAGTCCATCTCGCCGAGACCCTTGTAGCGCTGGATCGCGTTGTCCTTGGGGATCCGCTTGCCGGCGGCCTGGCCGTCCTTGAGGTACTGGTCGCGCTCACGGTCCGAGTACACGTAGTCGTGCGGCGCGTTCGACCACTTGATCCGGTACAGCGGCGGCTGCGCGAGGAACACGTTGCCGTTCTCGATGAGCGGGCGCATGTACCGGAACAGCAGCGTGAGCAGGAGCGTGCAGATGTGCTGGCCGTCGACGTCGGCGTCGGCCATGAGCACGATCTTGTGGTACCTCAGCTTCGCGAGGTCGAAGTCCTCGCCGATGCCGGTCCCGAATGCCGTGATGAGCGCCTGGACCTCCTGGTTGGCGAGCGCCTTGTCCAGGCGGGCCCGCTCGACGTTGAGGATCTTGCCGCGGATCGGGAGGATCGCCTGCGTGCGCGGGTTGCGGCCGCGGACCGCGGAGCCCCCGGCCGAGTCGCCCTCGACGATGAAGATCTCGCACTCCTCCGGGCGGTTCGACTGGCAGTCGCGCAGCTTGCCCGGCATGCCGCCCGACTCCAGCAGGCCCTTGCGCCGGGTCGCCTCGCGCGCCTTGCGGGCCGCCATGCGCGCCGCGGCCGCCTGGATCGACTTGCGGATGACGTCGCGCGCCTCGGTCGGGTGCGAGTCGAGCCAGTCGCCGAGCTGCTCGTTGACCACGCGCTGCACGAACGCCTTGGCCTCGGTGTTGCCGAGCTTCGTCTTCGTCTGGCCCTCGAACTGCGGCTCGCCGAGCTTGATGGAGATGACGGCCGTGAGGCCCTCGCGGATGTCGTCGCCCGTGAGGTTCTCGTCCTTCTCCTTGATGATGTTCTTGTCGCGCGCGTAGCGGTTGATGAGGGAGGTCATCGCCGCGCGGAAGCCCTCCTCGTGCGTGCCGCCCTCGGTCGTCGTGATCGTGTTCGCGTACGTGTGCACCGACTCCGAGTAGGCGTTGGTCCACTGCATCGCGATCTCGACGGAGATGCGGCGCTCGGTGTCCTCCGACTCGAAGTCGATGATCTCCGGGTGCACGACCTCGACCTTCTTCGCCGAGTTCAGGTGCTTGACGTAGTCGACGAGCCCGCCGTCGTACTTGTACGTGACCGTGCGGCCCGCGGACGTCTCCTTGGCGGCGTCCGGCGCCTCCTCGGTGTCCGGGGCGTCGGTGATCTCGTCGGCCGTGCCGGTGTGCGCGGGGCGCTCGTCGGTCAGGGAGATCTGCAGGCCCTTGTTGAGGAACGCCATCTGCTGGAACCGCGCGCGCAGCGTCTCGAAGTCGTACTCGACGGTCTCGAAGATCGACGGGTCCGCCCAGAACGTCTGCGACGTGCCCGTCTCGTCGGTCGCCTCCTTCTTGCGGAGCTCACCGTTGGGCTTGCCGCCGTCGTGGAAGGACTGCTCCCAGACGAAGCCGTCGCGCTTCACGACCGTCTCGACGCGCGTGGACAGCGCGTTGACGACCGAGATGCCGACGCCGTGCAGACCACCCGAGACCGCGTAGCCCGCGCCGCCGAACTTGCCGCCCGCGTGCAGGATCGTCATGACGACCTCGACCGTCGGCCGGCCCTCGGTCGGGTGGATCGCGACGGGGATGCCGCGGCCGTTGTCGACGACGCGCACGCCGCCGTCCGCGAGCAGCGTGACCTCGATGTGGTCGCAGTAGCCGGCGAGCGCCTCGTCGACCGAGTTGTCGACGACCTCGGAGACCAGGTGGTGCAGGCCGCGCGCGCCCGTCGAGCCGATGTACATGCCCGGGCGCTTGCGGACGGCCTCGAGGCCCTCGAGGACGGTGATGGCGCTCGCGTCGTATCCGCCGTTGGACGATGCGGGGGTGGTGCCGTCGGGTGTGCTGGTTCCGGCGGTGCTGCTCTGCTCGGCCACGGGCGGTGGTGCTCCTCAAGGTCTCGCACGCGCGCGGAGGTGCCACTGACGCCCCGGGGGGCGGATCGAGGGCAGATCACTCCACGACGCTGGAGTTCCGGGCGCAGACGCGCCAGGAATGACCTTCACAGTCTACCTGGCGGACGAGCCTGGACCCCCGTTCTACGGGCACCTCACCCCGCGGGTGTCGCAGGCTGCCCCGGCCGCGTGGTTCCGGTGCGTGCCGTGGGGTGCCGGGGGTGGCCGTCGTGGGGGTCGCGGGCCGCGCTGCACGCTCATCCCCAGGTGTCCCGGGGCCCGCGGCCGGGGACCGACCGGGGGCCGCGCCCGAACCCCGGACCCGACGGCCCGACCACGCGGACCTCGCGCACGACACCCTCCCCGACGTCGTCCGCGAGGCGGAGCAGGAGCCGCGGCACGAGCAGCCGGACCTGCGTCGCCCACGCCGTCGAGTCGGTCCGGACCGTCAGGACACCGTCCTGGAACGTCTCCGGCTCGCAGTGGTCGGCGATCTGGTCACCCACGACCTCGCGCCACCGGCCGATCACCCCGCCGACCGACACGTCCTGCACCCAGCCGCGGTCGCGCAGCAGCCGCGCGAGGGTGTCACCGACCGTCTGCGGGTCGCGCGCGTCCTTGCCGGCCGAGCCCTTCGGCGGGTCCAGCGGACGGCGGCGGGGCTCCTGACCTGGGCGGTAGCCGCGCGCCCGGGCAGCGGCCTTCGCGCGGTTGAGCGCCTCGCGGGCCACCAGTGCCGGGGGAGTGAGGTCGACGAGCTCGCCGATCGGGACGCCGTCGGGCGCCTTCGGGGGCGCGGGGTCCGGCAGGACGTCGTCGGCGTCGAACGGCTTCTCGACCCAGGGGGTGCCGTCCTCGTCGGGCGGCTCCGGCGGGGGTGCGTCGGACGGGTGGGGCTGCGCGGGGTCGGCGGCCGCTCGCGGGGTCGGTGAGCGCCGGCGACGGCGCACGGGCTCGTCGCCGGACGAGAAGAGGTCGTCGCCGGCGCCGGCAGGGAGCCCGGGGACGGGGCCTGTCCACAGCCGATCCTGCGGTTCGGTGCTCCCGTCCGTGCTCCCGTCGCGCGGGTGCTCAGAGGACACGCGACACCTCGCCGGCCATGACGTCGACGCGCGCGCCCGCGAGCTGCTCCGGCACGTCGCCGGCGACCGCGGCCGTGATGATCACCTGCCGGGCGGGGGCCACGAGCTCCGCGAGGCGCGTCCGGCGCCGGGAGTCGAGCTCGGCGAACACGTCGTCGAGCAGGAGCACGGGCTCGCCGTCGTCGCCCCACCCGGTTGTCCACAGGTTGTCCACACCCGTGGACGACGGGGTCTCGTCCGGTCCCTGCGTCAGGAGCGTGTAGGACGCGAGGCGCAGCGCGAGAGCGAACGACCAGGACTCGCCGTGGCTCGCGTAGCCCTTCGCGGGCAGCCCGCCGAGGGTCAGGACGAGGTCGTCGCGGTGCGGGCCGACGAGGCACACGCCGCGCTCGATCTCCTTGGGGCGCAGCCGGCCCATGGCCTCGAGGAGCTGTGCCTCGACGAGCTCGGGCGTGGGCACGGGGGCACCGGCTGCTGCCGGGGAGCCCGCGGGGGCGTCCGCGCCGAAGGGCCCGGCGCCGGGGGAGGCGTCGCCCCGACCACCGCGCGGGCCCGGACCGTCGCGCCCGTCGGCGCCGTCGAGCGCCGCGTCGAGCGTCGAGCGGTACGACACGACGGCCGCGCCCTGACCCGAGCTGACCTGCTCGTACGCGCGCGCGACGTGCGGGCCCATCGCCGCGACGATCGCCAGCCGCGCGACGATGACCTGCGCGCCCGCCTGCGCGAGCTTCGCGTCCCACACGTCGAGCGTCCGCAGGTCGGCGCTGCCGCGCGAGCCGCGCACCGCCTGCGCCGCCGACTTCAGCAGCGCGCTCCGCTGGCGCAGGACGCGGTCGTAGTCGGCCAGCACCCCCGCGAGCCGCGGCGTCACGAGCACCGCGAGCTCGTCGAGGAACCGGCGGCGGCCGTCCGGGTCGCCCTTGACGAGCGCGAGATCCTCGGGCGCGAACAGCACGGTCCGCAGCAGCCCGAGCACGTCGCGCGCGCGCCCCGGAGCCCCGCCGTTGACCCGCGCCCGGTTCGCCTTGCCCGGCGTGACCTCGATCTCGACGAGGCTCGTGCGCTCCGACGCCCCCGTCGCGGGGTCCGCCTCGCGCACGATCCGCGTCCGCACCACGGCCCGGGACGCCCCCGCGCGCACGAGCGCCGCGTCCGACGGGACCCGGTGGCTGCCGAGCGTCGCGACGTAGCCGATCGCCTCGACCAGGTTCGTCTTGCCCTGGCCGTTGGGTCCGACGAGGGCCGTGATGCCCGGCTCGAGCGGGAGCTCGACGTGCGGGTACGACCGGAAGTCGGTCAGCGAGAGGTGCGCGACATACATCGGTGGGGCTAGCCGGCCGAGGTGACGCCGCCCGGGGTCTCCGGGGCGACGTGCTGACCCGCCGCGCGCACGGCGTGCCCGCCGAACTGCTGGCGCAGCGCGGCGACGGCCTTCATCGCGGGCGACGCACCCTGACGCGACGCGAACCGCGCGAACAGCGCGGCGGAGATCACCGGGAGCGGGACGGCGGCGTCGATCGCCTCGTCGACGGTCCAGCGGCCCTCGCCCGAGTCCTCGACCCAGTCGTCGATCGCGGCGAGCTCGTTGTCCTCCTCGAGCGCCTTGACCAGCAGGTCCAGGAGCCAGGACCGCACGACGGTCCCGCGCGTCCACGCCTTGAGCGTCCCCGGGACGTCCGTGACGATGTCCTTCGCCTCGAGCAGCTCGTAGCCCTCGGCGTACGCCTGCATCAGGCCGTACTCGATGCCGTTGTGCACCATCTTCGCGTAGTGCCCGGCGCCGACCGCGCCCGCGTGCACGAAGCCCTCCTCGCGGGGGCCCTCGGGGCGGAGCACGTCGAACACCGGCAGGACGCGCGCGACCTGCGCCTCGTCGCCGCCGACCATGAGCCCGTAGCCGTTCTCGCGGCCCCAGACGCCGCCCGAGACGCCGACGTCGACGTAGTTGATGCCCTTCTCCGCGAGGGCGGCGGCGTGCACCGCGTCCTCCGCGTAGTGGGAGTTGCCGCCCTCGATCACGAGGTCGCCCGCGGAGAGCAGCCCGCCCAGCTCGTCGATGACCGCACGCGTCGGGGCACCCGAGGGCACCATGACCCACACGACGCGCTCGCCCTCGGTCATCGCGGCGACGAGGTCACCCAGCGACGCGACGTCCGAGACGTCGGGGTTGCGGTCGTACCCCGTGACCTCGATGCCGCCCGCGCGCAGGCGCTCGCGCATGTTGGCACCCATCTTGCCCAGCCCGACCAGTCCGATGTGCATGAGGTCAGCCTCTCGTTCGTCGTGCCGGTGCGCGACCGGGCGCTGGGGCCGGCCCGCGCAGGTGCTCCCGGGGAGGGCGGTGCTGCCGGGCGGGCCTGCTCCGTCAGCGACGGAGCGGTGGGCCCGGGGCGGTGGTGCGCTCCCGGGGTGGCAGGAAGGTCAGCTCGCGAACCGGATCGGCACGAGCAGGTAGCGGTACTCCTGCAGGTCGTCGCCGTCGAGCGACTCCTGCCCGGTGAACTCGACCGGCTTGTTCGGGTGCGTGAACGACATGCGGACGAACGGCGTGGTGAGCGCGCCCAGCCCGTCGAGCAGGAACTGCGGGTTGAACGCGACCGAGATGTCCTCGCCGACCAGCGTCGCCTCGAGCGCCTCGGACGCCTGCGCGTCGTCACCCTGGCCCGCGTCGAGCACGACCTGGCCCTCGGTGAACGACAGCCGGATCGGGGTGTTGCGCTCCGCGACGAGCGAGACGCGCTTGGCGGCGTCCGCGAGGGTCTGCGTCAGCACGATCGCGTGGATGGGCGTCTCGTCCGGGAACAGGCGGCGGACGGCGGGGTAGTCGCCGTCGACCAGGAGCGAGGTCGTGTGGCGACCGCCGGCCTCGAACCCGATCAGGTCGACGCCCTGGCCGGTCGCGAGCGCGACGTTCACCGAGCTCGACGAGCCGAGCGACTTCGCGGCGTCGGACAGCGTGCGGGCCCGCACGAGCGCGACCGTGGAGATGTCCGGCGACGCGGGGGTCCACGTGAGCTCGCGCAGCGCGAGGCGGTAGCGGTCGGTCGCGAGGAGCGTGATCTTCTCGCCCTCGATCTCCATGCGGACGCCGGTGAGCAGCGGGAGCGTGTCGTCGCGGCTCGCGGCGATCGTCACCTGGGCGACCGCGTGGGTCAGGGCGTCACCCTCGACCGTGCCCGTGACGGCCGGCATCGCGGGCAGCGCGGGGTAGTCCTCGACCGGCATCGTCAGGAGCGTGAACCGGCTCGCGCCGCACGTCACGGTGACCTTCGTGCCGTCGAGCACCACGTCCACGGGCTTCGCCGGCAGGGCCCGGGAGATCTCCGCGAGCAGGCGGCCTGAGACCAGCACCGTGCCCGGCTCGCTGACGTCGGCGGCGATCTCGGAGCGGGCCGAGACCTCGTAGTCGAAGCTCGAGAGCTGGAGCGTGCCCGAGGAGTCGGCCTCGATGCGCACGCCCGCGAGCACGGGGACCGGGGGGCGGGTCGGCAGGCTGCGAGCCGTCCACGTGACTGCTTCGGCGAGAACGTCACGGTCGACGCGGAACTTCATGCCCCACCCTCTCGGTCCTGGGTCCCCGGACGCCGGTGACCCGCCGGCCCACGGCGGTCGAGCCGCAGGCGCTGCGAACCCGCGCTCGTGAGGAGCAGCGCCGCGGGACGACATGCGAGGGGACGCCTGGCTGCGGTGCGGGAGCACGGGTTGCTCGGAAGACTACGCGAGTGGCGATGACGCCGGTACCGGACTGTGGACGGCGTCGTGGGTGAGTCCTCGGCCGTCGTCGCCCTCGGTCAGCACGCCCGGTCGGTCGATCGGCCCGAGAGGTCTTCGAAGGTGTGTGGATTTCTCCGCTGAAGATGAGTCGTCATCGTCATAGCGTCTGTGCACTCTGTGGACAGTGGTCGTTTGCGCAGGTCAGGGCGTCTGTACGGCTGTGCACGGAGTGTGGGTCGGACCCGTGGACATCTCCGGGCCCCGGTGGACGGGAAGAAACGTCACGGCGTCGTCCACGGACACGGGGTGTGTCGTCCACATGCGTGCAGCGTGTCGTCCACCGTCATCCACAGGTGTGTGCACAGGTGTGAACATTCGTCCCATGCCTCGCTCCGACCCCGGTCGAGATTGTCCCCAGACTTGTGGACGGGGTGTGGAAACGACGACCGACACCCCGCGAGCCCCGCGTGGCGACGTGCGTCCGCGCTGTGCACAGGGTGGGGACACGGACGGGTCGGCACAGCACGAAGGGCCGGGGACACGTGTCCTCCGGCCCTTCATGACGGCGTGGGTGTCAGCCGCGGTTCTGCTGCTTGATCCGGTTCGTGAGCTCGGTGACCTGGTTGTAGATCGAGCGGCGCTCCGCCATGAGCTCGCGGATCTTGCGGTTCGCGTGCATGACCGTCGTGTGGTCGCGGCCGCCGAACGCCTGCCCGATCTTGGGCAGCGACAGGTCCGTCAGCTCACGGCACAGGTACATCGCGATCTGCCGGGCCGTGACCAGCACCCGGGAGCGGGACGAGCCGCACAGGTCGTCGATGCTCAGCCCGAAGTACGCGGCCGTCTGCCCGATGACCTGCGTCGCCGTGATCTCGGCGGTGTTGTCGTCGGTGATCAGGTCCTTGAGGACGATCTCCGCGAGCGACAGGTCGACCTGCTGCCGGTTGAGGTTCGCGAACGCCGTGACCCGGATCAGCGCACCCTCGAGCTCGCGGATGTTCGTCGAGATCTTCGACGCGATGTACTCGAGCACGTCGTCGGGCGCCTGGAGCTTCTCGCTGCCCGCCTTCTTGCGGAGGATCGCGATACGCGTCTCGAGGTCCGGCGGCTGCACGTCCGTGATGAGGCCCCACTCGAACCGCGACCGCATGCGGTCCTCGAACCCGTTGAGCTGCTTGGGCGGCAGGTCGGACGTGATGACGACCTGCTTGTTGGCGTTGTGGAGCGTATTGAACGTGTGGAAGAACTCCTCCATCGTCTGTTCCTTGCCCTGCAGGAACTGGATGTCGTCGATGAGGAGGACGTCGACCTCGCGGTAGCGGCGCTGGAACGCGCCGGCCTTGTCGTCGCGGATCGAGTTGATGAAGTCGTTGGTGAACTCCTCGGAGTTCACGTACCGCACGCGCACGCTCGGGTAGAGGTTCTGCGCGTAGTGCCCGATCGCGTGCAGCAGGTGGGTCTTGCCCAGTCCCGAGTCGCCGTAGATGAACAGCGGGTTGTAGGCCTTCGCGGGGGCCTCGGCGACCGCGACCGCCGCGGCGTGCGCGAACCTGTTCGACGAGCCGATGACGAAGGTCTCGAACAGGTACTTCGGGTTCAGCCGAGCCGGCTCCGTCGGGGGGACCGGTCTGCGCGACGACGGGCGGAACGGCTCGCGGGCCGGCTCGTCGTCCTCGTCGTGGTCCGAGCCGCGCACCGGGCTGTGCTCGGCGACGGGCGCGGGGAGAGGCCGGAGCTGGGGACCGTCGCCGTCGATCGGGGCGAGGTCGGCGTCGACCGTGATCGCGAAGCGTGCCTCGCGGCCGAGGGCCGAGGACAGCGCGCTGACGACCTCCGTGCGGACCCGGGTCTCGAGGTACTCCTTGGTCAGGTCGTTGCCGACCGCGAGGAGCATCGTGCCGTCCAGCAGTCCCAGCGGCTTCGCGAGCTTGACGAAGGCGAGCTGCCGCGGCGTGATGTCCGGGCTCTGCTCGAGCTCGACGACGGCGTCGGTCCAGACACGGGTCAGCTGCTCGTCCTGTGGTGACACGTCCTACCCTCGCTGCCCGTTGTCGTGGCCGTGAGTCTCGCACGGTCACTCGATGATCCACACCTTTGTCCACAGCCTGTGTGCGGTGCGTCGAATGGCCCCGTGGCGGGGCGGCGGGTGGCGGCGGTTGCCCTGGGCCTTGCGCCTGCCGACGGGTGGACGTGCGATCCGGCGGAGCGCCTGGGCGCCCTCGGACCGTCGCGACGACGCACGATACTAGCCGCCGTCGCCGGTGCTCCGGGAGGGGCGGCGGGTGAGAAAGCCGGTCGCCGGCGTGTCGCGCCGGGCCACAGCGCCCGGGGGTGGCAGGGTGCCGGGCCTCCGGGAGCAGGTCGGAGCGGGTGGAGCGGGTGGGCCGGGTCGCCGGCCGGTGAGGACGGGAACGCCCTGGCGTGGCGGCGCTCACCCTGACGGGCTCGGCGTCGTCGTGGGTAGTCTCGGTGCGGCGCTTCGTGCTGCCGTCATTTGACCCCCGTGCCCGGCGCGGCGTAACGTTGTGCAGCCCTTCCTGATGGCTCCTGCTGGCGCGCCATGACGCCGGACACGGTCACCCGTGTCGACACCGGAGCAGTCGAGCTCGGCACCCTGACCTGGTCGTGCGCGCTGCGCGCGATCACTGCCCCGAAGTACTTGGAGACCCTCGTGAGCAAGCGGACCTTCCAGCCGAACAACCGGCGCCGCGCCAAGACGCACGGCTTCCGTCTGCGCATGCGCACGCGCGCCGGCCGTGCGATCCTCGCCGCTCGTCGGCGCAAGGGTCGCACGGAGCTCTCGGCCTGACGCCTCTCCGGTGCTGCCTGCCGCGCACCGGATGCGCCGTCCCGCCGAGTTCGAGCGGGCGGTGCGCCGCGGTGCGCGCGGCGGACGTGAGTCGCTCGTCGTGCACCTCGTGACTGAGACCGACCCCGGACCTGGTCCGGTGGTCGGTCTCGTCGTGTCCAAGGGCATCGGCAACGCCGTGACGCGGAACCGGGTCAAGCGGCGGTTGCGGGCGCTCGTGCGTGAGCGGCTCGGGACCATGCCGGCGGACGCGGGCGTCGTCGTCCGTGCGCTGCCTCCTGCGGCGGTGCGCGACTACGCGTCGCTCGGCGAGGACCTCGACATCGCGCTCAAGGTCGCCGCCAAGCGGGCCCGACAGCGCGCCAGCGCCTGAGAGACATCCCATGACCTCACGTCCGGCGCAGGCCCTCCGGCTGCTCACGCGGCTGCCGGGCCTCGTGCTGATCGGTCTCGTGTGGGTGTACCAGACGGTCATCTCGCCGCTCACGCCCCCGACCTGCCGGTTCTACCCGTCGTGCTCGCAGTACGCCGTCATCGCACTCACCCGCCACGGCGCCCTCCGGGGCACCTGGCTCGCCGTCCGACGCGTGCTGCGGTGCCACCCCTGGAACCCCGGGGGTGTCGACGACGTTCCGCCAGCAGCGGAGCACCGGCCTCGCTCTTCTCGCACGGCCCACGCCGCGCACTGACCCCAGCAAGGAGCTCTGCCACATGTCGTGGTTCGACGGCCTGCTCTACCCGATCATGGTCGCGGTGGCCTGGATCATGGTCCAGTTCCACTCGCTGCTGACCAACCTCGGGCTCGACCCGGAGTCCGGTGCTGCGTGGGGCCTGTCGATCGTCGGCCTCGTCATCGTCATGCGGATCCTGCTGATCCCGCTCTTCTTCAAGCAGATCAAGGCGTCCCGCGGGATGCAGTTGCTCGCGCCCGAGATGCAGGCCATCCAGAAGAAGTACAAGGGGAAGACCGACCCCGCGTCCCGTGAGGCCATGAGCCGCGAGACGATGGAGCTCTACCGCAAGCACGGGACCAACCCGTTCGCGTCGTGCCTGCCGATCCTGGCCCAGTCGCCGATCTTCTTCGCGCTCTTCCGGGTGCTGTACTCCCTCGGTCCGCTCGCCGACGGCACGTACCCGAACGCGGAGAACCCGAGGCCCTCGATCGGCCCCCTGACCGCGGAGCTCGCCGGTCAGGCCGAGTCCGCCACGATCTTCGGCGCACCGCTCTCCGGCACCTTCCTGGGGTCCGACGACATCCAGGTCAAGATCGTCACCGTCCTGCTGATCCTCGCGATGTCGGCGACGACGTTCCTCACGCAGCGCCAGCTCACGATGAAGAACATGCCACCCGCCGCGCTGCAGGGGCCGATGGCGCAGCAGCAGAAGATGCTCCTCTACTTGATGCCGATCATCTTCGCGGTGTCGGGCGTCAACTTCCCGATCGGTGTCCTCATCTACTGGACCACCACGAACCTGTGGTCCATGGGCCAGCAGTTCTACACGATCCGCCGCATGCCGGCCCCCGGCTCGCAGGCCGAGATCGCCCTCAAGGAGCGGCGCGCCCGCAAGGCTTCTGCCAAGGGGAAGACGCTGGAGATCGAGGAGACGCCGTCGACGGTGCTCGACGAGAAGCCGCGCACCGGTCAGCGGACGCAGCCGAAGCGCAAGGACCGCGCGAAGCCCCGACCTGCAGGCACGACAGGTGGTGCGGCAACGGCCTCCACTGCCTCCACCGCCTCGACGGCCGACTCGGCGGCGAGTCCCTCGACACCCGACGACGGGCCCGACGAGCCTCCTGCCAAGCGCGTCAGCACGACCAAGCCCAAGCCCAAGAAGTAACGCTCACCCCGGCACCGAGCCGACTCCCGAGGAGCAGCACCGATGACGCCTGCAACCGAGCAGCCCAGCACGCCACCCGCCCCCGACGAGGTCCCGTCCTCGCGCCTCGAGGAGGAGGGCGAGATCGCGGCCGACTACCTCGAGGAGCTCCTCGACATCGCCGACCTCGACGGGGACATCGACATCGACGTCGACCACGGTCGAGCGGCCGTCGAGATCATCGCCGAGGGTGGATCCGAGCGCGCTCTCCAGCGCCTCGCCGGCGACGACGGTGAGGTCCTGGACGCGCTGCAGGAGCTGACCCGGCTCGCGGTCCAGGCCAAGACGGGGGAGCGGAGCCGGCTCATGCTCGACGTGGCCGGGTACCGCGCCGCACGAAGGACCGAGCTCATCAAGGTCGCCGACGAGGCGATCGCCCGGGTCAAGGAGAGCGGCGCCGACGTGGCGCTCGACCCGATGAACCCGTTCGAGCGCAAGGTCGTGCACGACGCGGTCGCCGCTGCCGGGCTCGTGAGCGACTCCGACGGTGTGGAGCCGGCGCGTCACGTGGTGATCAGGGCGTCCTGATCTCGACAGCGTCTCGCAGTGCCTCGAGGGCGGCCGATCGTGGATCGGCCGCCCTCGGGGCGTTCGGGTGGTGACGCGGCGGGGACGTGTTGCGCTCGTTCGTGTCGGCCATCCGATCTCTCTGCGGCGCGAGGGCTGGGGCTGTCGACCTCGGTACAACCGATGACGGCTGGAGTAGTCGCCGTGCCTTCTGTGGCGCCGTGCGAGACGGGCGCCTGCGCCGGTGAGCGAGGGGGAGAGGGCCGACTCTCGGTGGCGGAGCGCTTCGGTTGTTTCACGTGGAACGTGACGGGAGCTTCGCACTTGGTACTGCCTGGGCTTGTGGCGCGGACACCTAGCCGCCGGGAAGGTGCGGAAGTCAGGGACGTATGGCGACGCGGAGGACTCCGTCGCGCCGTGCTGCAACGTAATGGTGGCGCATCACTGCCCCGCGCGGTGCACGCTGTGCGCAGTGCGCCGCAGTTGTGTGGCCGCGCCGAGCTGTGCCGCGCTCGGCTGTGCCTCGCCGTGCCTGGCCGTGCCGGGCTATGCCTCGCCGTGCCGGGTGGTGCCATGCTTGTCCTACCGTGCCCTGCCCGCCCGTCGTGCCGCCGCGTCGCGGACACGACGCATAGCCGGGTCCCGCGTCGTCCCGACGGTCTTGTTCGTGTGTTGTCGTGCGGTACGACCCGCGAGTATCTCGAGTGCGCCGCGGGATTCCGGCGCACGAGACGCAAGTGCGGCTCGTTGCAGTGCCGGGGAGCACCGTTCCACGTGAAACCCCACGGGCCTAGCCGGAAAGGGGTCGCTCAATCGCGTCCACCCGGATAGCCCGCCTGTGCCGTCTTGCTTGAGCGCGGTCGGATGTGCAGCAAGAAAGCGGGTGAGCAGGCCCCCACGGTGACAGTGGCTGCGACTGTCAGCTCGGCCCGCGACCGGCTCAAACAGCGTCGTGCCGAACGAGCCGGGGGGCGGCGCTCGGGCCCGGCGCCGTCGATCACGTTGTAGCGGGGTGCGAGCGTGCGCGCGCACCCGTCCCCAGATCCCATGGCTCCACCAGCGGACGCAGCTCACCGCTGAGGCCCGCGGCTGTGGCAGCGCTGGTGTGGCTCGCTTGTCCGGAGCAGCGGCTTGAGTCCTGCGAATCAGGGGGCGGTCGGCCGTGTTGTACCCCGGCAGCGCCCTTCTCCGTCAGCTCGCGGGCACGGCGAACGCGCTGCAGGACAACAGGAACCCGCGTCTTCCGCGACAGCCAGACGCGGCTCGACGCGGCTCGACGCGCATGGCTGGCCGTACCACCCCGCGCGCGCTGCGGCTCAACAGAACGGCCAAGTCGTCCGTGACGGCCGAGTGCGGCCCCGGCGCGCATGGGCCGGCCGCGCCCCGGTGACGGCGGCGCTGATCGGGCGTGCGCGCTCGTGGGGTAGCGGCGCCGAGCGGTCTCTCTCCGATCTGTCCGAGTTGCCGCGTCTCCGCGCGGCCGACGGCGGCCCGTCAGTGGCAACTTTGCCGTGCACGACCGAGCCTCTGGCGAGAACAGGACATCCGCTCCGGCCGCGGTCCCCGAATCCATAGGACCGCCTGGACACCACGCCGACGAGACGGGAGGAAGACAACAAGAGGTGGCCTGTGGCGCCGTCCGCGATCAAGGCGGCGGCTCGGCGGATTGCGGGAGAAGACGGGCTTGGCGATGCTGCGGGACTCGCGACCGGCACCGTTGAGAGTCGCAAATTTTGACCTCCAGGCTCCGGTCCGGGCTGGCTGCCGCGCCGGAATCGGCTACCCACCGACACGCGGTGTAGATGCGCCCCGAGGAATCAGCAGCCACGACCTTCGGATGCGGGTTCGACACTCGAACGCTGTCCCGAGCGCCGCGGGCCGTAGAGGAGGACGTTCGACGGCAGGATTCGTGATGGGGAGTCGACGTCGAACTTGGCGGAGGCCGTGCACGACATCCCGCTTGCCAACCGCATCGCCATCGCCATCGCCCCTGCCACCAGACCGCCACCGCTACTGCACTGGTACGGCTACGGCTACTGCCACCGTCATGGTCACGGGCACAGCCACGGCTACTGCACTTACCACTGCCACTGCGACTGCCACGGCTACGGGCACCGCCGCGGCTACGGGCACTGCCTGCGGTTATGGGCACTGCCTGCGGTTATGGCCACTGCCACTGCCACTGCTATTACTGCCACGGCCACCGCCAACGGCACGGCCACCGTGGGGCATTCCCGTTACGTTCATAGCGCGGTCCGCGGCGGGCGGGTGTGGGAGGCGCTCACGCAGCGCGGTGGTCTCGACCGCCCGTTGCTCGGCTGTCTGACGCTTGATGGGGGCCGCACCCGGCCGGCTCGGCACCGCGCTCGCGTGCGGCTTCGTCATGCTGCTCTGCTCCACATTCGACTACGGCCTCACGCATCGCCGCCTCCGGTTGCGGCTCCGAGCGATGCGGTTCCTCACCACCTTCGGCGACGACGCCTTGCGTCCCTGCCCAACGGCTTCGGCGTACGGCGGCACTGCCGTGGAGGTCGGGCGTTCTCGTGCATTTCGGGGCCTCGAGGGTCTTCGCCGGTCGCGCGCTAGACGCGGCGACCATCGAGCCGGGGGACCTCGTGCGCTGGACGCCCTCCGGTAACCCGGCTACTGCGATGACGCATTGGGGTGCTGCATCGTCGAGACGCTGCGGATCGTGTGTCCGATCACGCACATGGGAGCGCCCGCAGTACGCCGGTCGGGACGGTACGGAGCAGCGCCCACCCGCCCGTGCGGATCGTCCCGGACCGGGGCCCCTCCCGGTTCCACGTGAAACGATCGATTGAGGAACGAGGTGGAACGACCGTCAGGGAACGAGCAGGCGAACATGGTGTCGGGTGATGCTTCGCCACGTGCGTCGGCCAAGTGTTGGCTCAACACGTCGCCGTCGCCCTGGGTGGTTCGCGCTGACGCTGTCTGGAGCTCTGGTAGACCCAGCCTTTCGTCGCCAGCCATCCGTCGCAGGCGGTGCTTCCCTCAGCTAGTAGCTTGGCGCGTTCCTACTGAGGCTCTGCCACCTAGACGACCGGACTTCCACCACGTGCTGCTTGCGTTGGAGGGGCGCGAGGGCCTCCGCCCAGCTCAGTGAGCACTTCATGCCGCTACGCGCCGGCTCTCAGGCGGCGCGTAGCGGCCCGGATGGTCCCTCAGGCTGCCTTGTTCCACGTGAAACAGGCCTCCATCCTGCCCGGATCGTGAGGCCTGTTTCGTCGTCTTGGCAACGCACGATGACGGGTGGCGACGGTCAGGAAGGGTGCGATCGCGACACGCGCTCGGCCGCCGCCACCTTTGCTGATGGCCTCGGCATCCCACCTCTAGCACATCCGCGTGCGGGCGGACCCCCCGCGGTGTTCCGCCTGGAGAGCGATCTCGGAGCAGTCATGGCGGCCGCTCTGCTTGTTTCACGTGGAACGGTGAAGCTCGGACGAGCTCCTCACGACATCGACGCACTGTCCGGGGCGCCGAGGTGTCGCGATCGTGCTCGCAGACGGCTGCCGAACGCGACGCAGGAGGCTTGGACGAGACATTCTGCTCATGGCTCGCCAGTCCTCCGCAGGCGCTCCTCTGCGGTCGTGCAAGCCCGTAAGTGGCCAGCACCGATCGGACTGTCCGCGACGCCCGGCCGCCGCTGTGCGACGGGGGGTGGCCGCGGCGGTTTTGGCCGTGGAGGGAGGCGCGAGGGCGCGGAGTGGTTGCAGGGAGACGGCTGTGCGATGCCCGGTGGCGCCCTGCCGGCCTGGGGTGGGTGTGGACGAGTTGATGTGCACAAGCCACGGGGCGGCACACGTGGATGCGAACGAGCAGACGGTACGGTGGGCCGCGCACCAGTGTGGTGACGAGGCGGCGGCCTCGATCAAGAGGGCCTTCATGGCTCCTTCAGGAACGGGGCGAGGTGCATGAACGGGGCTGAAACGGACGACGCGATCATGCTGCCGGACCCGCTCGAAGGAGACCCGCGGCTGCCGACGTACTTCGGCGACTCCTGGGCGGCTGTCGAGAGCTTTCGCCGGATGCTCGTGGACGAGGGCGTCCTTCGCGGCCTCGTCGGCCCGCGGGAGGTCGGCCGCCTGTGGGAACGACACTTGTTGAACTCGGCAGCGGTCGTCCCGTTCCTGCCGCAGACCGGTGTCATCGTGGATCTCGGGTCCGGGGCCGGCCTCCCGGGCGTCGTCGTTGCGGCCATGCGCCCGGAGGCACAGGTGGTGCTGCTCGAGCCGATGGAGCGGCGATGCAGCTGGCTCCTCGAGGTCGTGAACGAGCTGGGCTTGACGAACGCGACCGTCACTCGTGCACGTGCAGAGGATGTCCACGGAAGTCTCACGGCCGACGCGGTCACCGCGCGTGCGGTCGCCCCGCTTGACCGGCTCTATCGATGGGCGCTTCCCCTCCTGACCAGTGGGGGAGTGCTTGTAGCACTGAAGGGCGGTCGAGCAGCCGACGAGGTGCAGGCAGCAGGCAAGGTCGGCAAGCGTCTGGGCGCCGGGCAGGCATCCATCCATGCGGCTCACACGATTGATGGTGTCGATGAGACCACAGTGGTTCGCGTCGTTCGGGAGGCTGTTCGCGGTGTTCGGTAGGAAGAAGCGGCGCCAGGACCCCATCGCAGTGCCGGCCAGTCCCGACATCGACTCGTGGGTGCCGGCCACATCGTCCACGCCAGCAGGCGCCCCGGCGGGCACGGCAGCCACAGCGGGGGGCACGCCTTCTTCGTCGCCACAGCTAGCGCGCGGTGACCACTCGACACACGAGTCAGCGGCTTCCCACGAGGCGACAGACGTGGCGGAACCGGTGTCGACGACCGTGTGGCCATCCGTGGAGCCGCAGGATCCCAGTCCGACTGAGGCGTCAGGAGGCGCCCCGCGCTCCCACACCGACCTGCAGTGGCAGGAGACCGGGACGTCGTCCGCGCCTAGGCAGAGCGAGGTCGAGGCGACCGCGGCGCGGGTTCTACCTCCCGAGACTCCCGGTGGCAACACCGATCCTGCTCTCGTCGTCGATGCCGACGACACGTCGCGAAAGGCCGTCCTCGAGCATTCGATCGGCGCGGCGAGTTCGGTGCGCGAGTCCACGGCCGATGTGGGTGAGGACAGGGCTGTTTCACGTGAAACGGCGGACGAGGCGGATAGCCGGACACTCCCGACTGACTACACCCACGCTCGAGATGTCCTGCCCAGCGGGAGCGGGACGGCGGACGTCCAGCCGGCGAACCTCCAGATGGAGGATCCCTCTTCGCTGGGATCGACGGCTCCAGCGTCGACCGACTACGCGCCGAGCAGGGACCTCCACGGCACACACTCGCCACGCGACGAAGAGCAAGGTGCCGACCTGAGGGCCGTACAGCCGACAGCCGAGGCCAGCGATTCAGAGGGCCTCGGGGCGGCACCGGGGCACTTCGACACGCCACCGTTGCCGGTCGATACCGCCGGGCCGTCGATGCCTGATCATGTGCACGGCACTCTCCACGAAGCGCCTGACGGCGCAGAAGCAAGCGAGCAGATGAACGACGGTATGACGGTCGCCCCGATCCAGGACCAGGGGCAGCATGACGGAATCGACGACGTATCAGTGAGCGTCGCACCCGAGGACGGTCTCGTCGATGCGCGCGTGCTCGATGCCTCGGGTGCGGACACCGACGATCTGCACCGCGATGCGCTCGTGCAGAGCCTCCCGGACGTCGGCGACGACACGCCGCTGATGGCGCAGATCCAGGAGGACGCTCGCCGTCGTATTCAGCTGCGGGGGCGGAAGTTCCCGCGACCGGCGTCGACGCGCGTCATCACGGTGGCGAACCAGAAGGGCGGCGTCGGGAAGACGACCACGACCGTGAACATGGCTGCGGCTCTCGCGCAGGCTGGTCTCAATGTGCTCGTGCTGGACAACGACCCGCAGGGCAACGCCTCGACCGCGCTCGGTATCGAGCACCGCGCCGGGACGCCCTCGATCTACGAGGTCCTCGTCGAGGGGGCCAGCATGGCGGAGGCCGTGCAGGAGAGCCCCGATGTCCCACGGCTCTGGTGCCTGCCGGCAACGATCGACCTGTCCGGCGCGGAGATCGAGCTCGTGTCCATGGTGGCGCGCGAGACGCGTCTGCGATCGGCCCTCGACGCGTACCTCCGTGGACGTATCGAGGCCGGACTCGAGCCGATCGACTACGTGTTCGTCGACTGCCCTCCGAGCCTCGGGCTCCTGACGGTCAACGCGTTCGTGGTCGGCCGCGAGGTGCTGATCCCTATCCAGTGTGAGTACTACGCGCTCGAAGGCCTGAGCCAGCTCCTCAAGACGATCCAGCTCATCCAGGCTCACCTGAACCCGGACCTGCACGTCTCGACGATCCTGCTCACCATGTACGACGCGCGAACCAACCTGGCGCAGCAGGTGGCCCAGGAGGTACGCGAGCACTTCCCGGAGACCACCTTGCGCACGTCGGTTCCGCGGTCGGTCCGTATCTCTGAGGCGCCGAGCTACGGCCAGACCGTGATGACCTACGACCCGGGCTCTACCGGCGCGCTGGCTTACCTCGAGGCGGCACGCGAACTGGCCGAGCGCGCCATCGTCGCCGCTCCGGGCGGCGACATCACCCCCAATGACCGACCGACATCCGACGTCCCGGCGGACGACCAGGACGGACTTCCCGGAGAGCGCGACGGCGCGCTCGCCGAGGTCCGGTCCGGCGCGCACGGCGACGCGACCCACAAGCAGGAGGACAAGTGAGCGAGAAGCGTCGGGGGCTGGGCCGCGGGCTCGGGGCCCTCATCCCCAACGGGCTGGACGGCCAGCGGGCGTCGGACGCTCAGCGTCCGGTCGACGTGTTCTTCCCCGACAACCGCAACGGGGCCGCCGAGGCGGACCTCCCGCCCGATCCCGTGACGCGGCCTGTTTCACGTGGAACAACAGCAGCGCCCGCGAATCCCATCGCCCCCGCCACGACGTCTGCCGAGACGGTGGCGTCGACTGACCGCGAGCTGTCCGTTGATGCGACGCAGTTGGAGACGGCTCCCGACCGCGCTGCGGGCGACGCGACTGCCGCCACGCCCGCGATGACGGAGGTCGACGGGACCGACGAGGCATCCCAGGATGCACCTGCGAACTTCAGGGGAGGACGGCGACCAACCGGCCCGACAGAAGACCTGGTGCCGGTACCGGGAGCACGCTTCGCCGAGCTCCCCGTCGAGTCGATTCGCCCTAACCCACGACAGCCCCGCTCGGTATTCGAGGAGGAGGCGCTCGAGGAGCTGGTCGCCTCGATCCGCGAGGTCGGTGTTCTCCAGCCTGTCGTGGTCCGGCCCGTCGCCGGTGACCAGTACGAGCTGATCATGGGCGAGCGCCGGTGGAGGGCTACCCAGGCCGCCGGCATGGCAGTCATCCCCGCGATCGTCCGGGAGACCGGGGACAGCGACCTCCTCAGGGATGCGCTGCTGGAGAACCTGCACCGCTCGCAGCTCAACCCGCTCGAGGAGGCAGCGGCATATCAGCAGCTGCTGGATGACTTCGGCTGCACGCACGAAGAGCTCGCCACCCGCATCCATCGCTCGCGTCCGCAGATCTCCAACACGCTGCGGCTGCTGCGGCTTCCTCCGCTCGTGCAGCGACGGGTGGCTGCCGGCGTGATCTCCGCTGGACACGCACGCGCTCTTCTGGGGCTCGCCGACGGAGCCGCGATCGAACGACTGGCTCAGCGCATCGTCTCCGAGGGGCTGTCGGTACGTGCGGTCGAAGAGATCGTCGCCCTCGGTGGTGATGCCGAGACACCTGCTGCGCGGCGTCGGCCCAAGGCGGGGGAGCGGAACGAAGCGCTCGACGAGTTGGCGTCCCGGCTGTCCGATCGGTTCGAGACGCGCGTGAAGATCAATCTGGGCAAGGCCCGTGGTCGGCTCACGGTCGAGTTCGCGTCCGTTCAGGACCTGAATCGCATCTTGGAGAGCCTGGCGCCCGAGGACCCGGGGCTCCTCAAGCCATGAGCGGTTTCACGTGGAACACCGGTGGACGGTGAGTGTGGACCGCCTGGGCGACCTCAGGGACGCCTGAAGCGCACCTCCCGTCGACCGCCGCGCGGAGCTCTCACGCACGAAGCACGGAACGCACTGAACGCATGGAACCCACTGAACGCACTGAACGCACGGAACGCACGGAACGCACTGAACGCACGGGGCATTGACGCACGGCGTCGCACGCACGGTAACGAGGTGGGGCTCCGTAGCGATCGGAGCCCGAGCGCTCGGAGGTGCCCGACTCGACGCACGCCGCGCGGATCGGCGAGCACGCACCGGCGCGGAGCGGACGCACCCAGCCGTGACCGCCGACAGGCAGACCGTGGGCGTGTGCCAGCGGCACCACCCGCAGCGATGGTGCCGGGTTCGATCGTTGCCGCCTGACGATCGCGGCGGCCACCGCGCTGAACGATGGTGGTGCCTCGGCGAACTGCGCTCCGCGACCCGGCGCGACGCACCGCACCGTTTCACGTGGAACGATGCGCTGACTCCCGAGATCTGACGCCTGGCATGCCCGTGACGCATCGGTCACCCACGCCTGCCCTGAAAGGCGCTCCTGATAGAGGCAGGCTGCGGTCGCTGTGCGTCGCGGGCGCGCCCGCTTGTCTTGCAAGCCAGCGGGTTCGGGCTGACGCAAGCCGGCGACTCGTGTCCTTCCGCTGCGTCCCCATAGCGTCGTCCGTCGAGGACTGCCGATCCGTCACCGGCGGGAGTCGTTGTTGCGCGCCTGGTGACGACCGGCCGGAGGCCCCGCGGCGAATGTCGGGAATAGGGTCTCAAACGGACCGCCACGGCCGACGAGTCATGTGATGACTTCCTGGCCGCGTCAGCCGACAAACCGATGTAGGTGTCCGGTCCCGTGCGACAACGTCCAGCTGCGCTGGCGCGTCCAGCTCAGGCACCGCATCTCGGTCAGCGACCGCACCTCGCTGAGCCACCGCACCTCGCTGAGCGACCGCACCTCGCTGAGCCACCGCGTGCCGCTGAGCCATCGCGTCACGCTCAACTATCGCGTCCCGCTCGTCATTCTGCGCACCCGCTCAGTCGGCGCGTCGCGCTCAGCCACCGCATCCCGGAGCGCCGTCTCGACCAGCGACCGGTACAGGTCGCCGAGCTCGTGCCCCGCAGCCTCCGCCGACTGAGGGAGGAGCGAGGTCTCCGTCATCCCGGGGGCGACGTTGACCTCGAGGAAAGACACGGACCCGTCGGGACCGACGATCAGGTCGGTGCGCGAGAGGTGGCGGAGCCCGAGCGCCTCGTGGGCGGCGACGGCGACAGCACCGGCCCGCTCGGCGATGTCGCGAGGCAGTCGAGCGGGCGCGAAGTACTCGGTGCGCCCCGGGTTGTAGCGAGCGTCGTAGTCGTACGGGCCGTCCGTGACGATCTCGACCGCAGGCAGCGCTTGGACGCCATCGCCCAGGTCCACGACGCTGACCGCGAGCTCGGTCCCGACGACCGCCTGCTCGATGAGTGCGGTGTCGCCGTAGGCGAAGCACTGGACCATCGCACGGGGGAGCTCCGCAGCGTCGGTCACGAGGCTCACGCCGAGAGCCGAGCCGCCGCGGGAGGGCTTCACGACGAGCGGCAGGCCGAGGCGTGCGGTGACCGCGTCGAGCACGCGGGAGGCGCCGAGCTCCCGGAAGAGACTCTGCGGCAGCGTCACAAAGTCGGGCGTGCTGATCCCGGCGCGAGCGACGACGGTCTTGGCGATGGGCTTGCTCCAGGCGACACGGCTTTCGCGGGGGCCTGTGCCGACCGTGGCCAGCCCGAGGAGCGCGAGCACGTCGCGGACGGAGCCGTCCTCGCCGCTCGCACCGTGCAGGAGCGGCCAGACGAGGTCCGGCTGGGCGTCGACCAGCGCAGGAACGAGGTCGGAATCCACGTCGTGGACCGTGACCTCGACGCCCGTGGACCGTAGCGCCTCGGCGACGCGCCGGCCCGAGCGCAGCGACACGTCACGCTCGTGGGACAGCCCTCCAGCGAGGATGACGATGCGCCGGTTGCTGGCGAGGGGCATGTCGGTCACGTGCGTCGAGGCTCCGGGGTCGTGGATGGTGCGAGGGCGAGGAGAACGGTCCGTGGCGCGGTGAGACCCTCAGGACACGTCCGGGCCGGGGGACTGGACGTCGTCCCGGATGGCGCCGAGCCCGGCACCGAACAGCGAGACGAGCTCCGACTCGCCCGCGACGACCCCGGCCAGCCGTCGCACGCCCTCGCGGATGCGCTCCGGCGTGGGGTAGCAGAAGGACAGGCGCATGTGGTCGCTGCCCTGGCCGTCGGCGTAGAAGGCGGTACCGGGGACGTACGCCACCCGGGCGGTGACTGCGCGCGGGAGCATCGCCTTGGCGTCGAGCCCGTCGGGGAGGCGGACCCAGGTGTAGAACCCGCCGTCGGGCACGGTCCACGTCGCGTCGGGCAGGTGCTCGGCGAGCGCGCCCATCATCGCGTCGCGCCGCTCGCGGTACATCTCGCGGAACGCCTTGACCTGGCCGCGCCAGTCGCAGGTCGTCAGGTAGGCGCTGATCGCCAGCTGCGAGGCGTTGGAGGGGCAGAGGATGGCCGACTCGGACGCCAGCACGAGCTTCTCCCGCACGGCGTGCGGTGCGACGGCCCACCCGACGCGGTAGCCGGGTGCGAAGGTCTTGGAGAACGAGCCGAGGTAGATGACGCCGTCCTCGTCGAGCGAGCGCATGGCGGGGATCGGGTCGCCGTCGAAGCCGAGCAGGCCGTACGGGTTGTCCTCGAGCACGAGAACGCCGTGGCGCCTGCAGATGTCGAGGATCTGGGGACGCCGCTCGGCGGAGAGCGTCACGCCGGCGGGGTTGTGGAAGTTGGGGACGGTGTACAGCAGCTTGACGCGGCGGCCCTCGACGGCGAGCCGGCTCAACGTCTCCTCGAGAGCGGCCGGGACGAGCCCGTGGGCGTCGAGCGGGACGTGCACGACATCGGCCTGGTACGCCCGGAACACCCCGAGCGCCCCGACGTAGCTCGGCGCCTCCGCGACGACCACGTCACCGGGATTGACGAAGAGCCGCGTGACAAGGTCGAGTGCTTGTTGCGACCCGGTCGTGACCACCACATCGTCCGGGTGCGCGTGGATCCCCTCGAGGCGCATGACCTCGAGGATCTGCTCCCGCAGCGTCTCGTCGCCCTGGCCGGACCCGTACTGCAGCGCCGTCGTGCCGCGCGTCGCCACGACGCGCTGGGCGACGTCGGCGATGACGTCGAGCGGCAGGCCGTCGAGGTTCGGCATCCCGCCGGCGAGCGAGACCACCTCCGGCCGGTTCGCCACAGCGAAGAGCGCGCGTATCTCGGAGGCGCGCATGCCGTGCGTGCGGTCGGCGTACGCGCCGAGCCACGGGTCGAGCCGCGTCCCTGCGGCGGTCGTCGGAGAGGTGCCCGACGTCGTGCCGCCGGTGGGAGTGTCCTGGCTCATCCTCCGAGTGTCGCACGCACCTCCGGTGGTCAGCCGGTGCGTCCGCGCACCTCACCCGGCCGTGTCGTGGCCGGGCGGGACGGCGACGAGCAGCGTGAACACCTGGCACGCGGTCGGGCGACGTGCCGGCGCGGTGCCCGGAGGAGACGGTGCGGTGGCCAGAGGAGACGGCGCTGCGCCCGGCGAGGCAGCCGCTCGCGGGAGAACCGGAGTCGATACACGGAAACGCCGACTGAACCCCGGCCGACTCAGCCCGAGCACGACTCGTCCTGAGCAAGCGTCAGCCCCGGTGAGCCTCACGTGGAGCATGACTAAGCCCGAGCACGTCGCAGCCCGAGCGCGCCGCAGCCCGAGCACGCCCTAGCCCGAGCGCCGCAGCCCGGGTAGGCCCCACCCCGAGCACGCCTCAGCCCCCGTGCCCGCATCGCTGCGCGCCCGGGGGCTGAGTCGAGGTCCTCGCCGACAGGGCGGGACCGACGGCGTTACGCCTGCGCGCCCACCTCGGCGAGCACGCCCTCGATCTCCTGGGCGATGAGCTGCTTCGGCCGGGCCCCCGACAGCGACCGCACGAGCTCACCGCCCGCGTAGAAGTTGAGCGTCGGGATGGTGAGGATGCCGTACTGCCCGACGGTCACGGGGTTCTCGTCGGAGTTCATCTTGACGATCTTGACCCGGCCGTCGTACTCGACCGCGAGCTCCGCGAGCACGGGAGCGACCATGCGGCAGGGCCCGCACCAGGGCGCCCAGAAGTCGACGAGCACGGGCACGTCGGCGCCGAGCACCTCGGCCTGGAAGGTCTCGTCGGTCACGTGGACGTCGGTCATCACGCCTCCTGGAGGATGTCGGCCTCGGGGGAGACGGGGCCCTCGGTGCCGACGTCGCCGAGCCCGGTCAGGTAGTGCTGGGCGTCGAGCGCAGCCGCGCAGCCGGAGCCGGCGGCGGTGATCGCCTGACGGTAGGTGTGGTCGACGGCGTCGCCGCAGGCGAAGACACCTTCGAGGTTGGTGAGGGTCGAGCGGCCCTGGACGACGATGTAGCCGTTCTCGTCGAGCTCGACCTGCCCGTGCAGCAGCTCGGTGCGCGGGACGTGGCCGATCGCGACGAACACGCCGGTGGCGGGGTGCTCGCGCGTCTCGCCGGTCACGGTGTCGCGCAGGGTCACGCCGGCGACCTTGTCGGTGCCGTTGATCGCGACGACCTCGCTGTTCCACGCGAAGTCGATCTTCGGGTCGTTCGCGGCCCGGTCGGCCATGATCTTGGAGGCGCGGAGCTTGTCGCGCCGGTGCACCATCGTGACGCGCTTGCCGAAGCGCGTGAGGAAGGTGGCCTCCTCGACGGCGGAGTCGCCGCCGCCGACGACGATGATCTCCTGGTCGCGGAAGAAGAACCCGTCGCAGGTCGCGCACCAGGAGACGCCGCGCCCGGACAGGCGCTTCTCGTCGTCGAGCCCCAGCTCGCGGTACGCGGAGCCGGTCGCGAGGACGACGGCGCGCGCGGTGAACGTCTCGCCGCCGCCGGTGACGACGGTCTTGGTCGCGCCGCGGAGCTCGACGGAGACGACGTCGTCCCAGAGGACCTCGGCGCCGAACTTCTCGGCCTGCTTCTGCAGGTTCTCCATGAGCTCGGGGCCCTGGATGCCGTCGGGGAAGCCGGGGAAGTTCTCGACCTCGGTGGTGTTCATGAGCGCCCCGCCGGCGGTCACGGAGCCGGCGATGACGAGCGGGGCCAGGCCGGCGCGGGCCGCGTAGATCGCGGCGGTGTATCCGGCGGGGCCGGAGCCGACGATGATCAGGTCGCGCGGGGCAGACTGCTCGGTCACGTGAGATTCCTCGGGTCGGGGATGGTGCTCGGTGAACCGATCCTAGGGCGGATCTGTTCCCGGACGACCGACGCCCCTCTGCGGCGTGGACACCCGCCAGGGCGCGGTCGGTCCCGCGTCGAGCGCAGCGCCCCGACCCTGGCCCGGCGCAGCAGGACGCCGGGCCGGAACAGGGTCACGACAGCGCGAGCTCGGTGACCTCGACGCGGTACTTGCCGTCGGCGGCCTGCGGCAGCGACGTGAACCAGAGCACGATCGAGCCGGTCTCGGCGGGCTCGGGGAACGTGAACACGGTGTCGGGCGCCAACGGGCCGGCGGCGAGGACCGTGCCGCCGCCGGGGTTCGCCGCGTCGGTCGCCCGGACCTCGACGTTGCCGCCGCTCTGGTTCGTCTTGATCGTGATGCCCGAGACGGTCGAGGGCCCGGCGAGCGTGATCACGTAGCCGACACCGGGCTTGAGACCGCCGAACTCGGGACGGTTGTAGGTCTGGGTGTACCAGAACGAGGCCGGGTCGCCGTCGAACGCGAGGGCGACCGCCTCCTCGTGCTCGCCGTCGCTGTCGGACGGGTCGACGCTGGTCGCGCCGGCGATCGTCGGTGCGGCGCCGGCGGGCGGTGCGGGCTCGGCGGGCTCCTCCTCCGCGGGCTCCTCGGCGGGCTGCTCGCCCTCGGCAGGCGGTGCGGCGGCGGTCTCGGTGGCACCCGGCGAGGTGCCGGCGTCGGTCCCGTCGACCGGGCGGAAGAGCGCGTTGAACGCGATGACGACGCCGACGATTACGACGATCGCGACGACGAGCAGCACGATCTTGGTCGGGTCGAAGCGGCGCTCCGCGACGTCGACGTCCTCGTCCCCGGAGATGTCGAACACGTCGGGCTCGTCGTCGTGCCCGCCGTAGCCGGCCGCGAAGGACGGCGGCGACTGGTCGTAGGGGCCCTGCTGCGGGCGCGCCGAGGTGCGCGCCGGCGGTCCGGCCTGGCGGGCCGGGGTGGCGGGCTGCCGCTGCACCGGCGGCGGCGGACCGACGGTCGTCGGCGGACCGGCCGCCACCGCGGTCTCGGCGACGGCGGTGGGCGGCGGAGGCGTCGGCAGCATCGGGCGCGTCGCCGCCGGGGCCGACTGGGCGAACGCCGGACCACCACGGGGGTGCGCCGGGGGCGGCGTACCGGGGCGGCCCGTCCCGGCGGGGGCCTGCTCGTCGAACGCGGAGCGGACGGACTGGCGCTGGACCTGCACCGGGCGGGTCTCGGGCGGTGCAGCGGGGGTGAGCTGCTCCTCGTGCGGGGCGGTCGCGGCGGCCGCCATGACCTCGCTGAGGCCGGTCGTGCGGATCTCGCCCCACGGCTCGAGCTCGCGCACGAGCTCGGCGGGGCTGTGCGGGCCGTCCTCGTGCGGGCCGAGCGTCACGGCGCACAGCGTGTCGAGGTCGGCGGGGATGCCGCGGACGAGGTCGGCGGGCGGGACGAGCTGCCCGTCGCGCACGGGTGCGGCCGGCAGGGTGTCGGACGGCACGAGCTCGCCGTCGAGCGTGGGCCAGCGGCCGGTGAGGGCGGCGTACAGGAGGCGGACGAGGCCGACGGTGTCGGCGCGCGTGGTGCTGCGCGCGTCGCCGAGGCCCTGGCCGAGCAGCGCGCCGTCGAGCGCGAGGCCGGTGAGCAGCACGCGGTCCTCGGGCGTCACGTGCAGCACGGTGGGGCGCAGCGCGAGGTGGTGGACGCCGCGCCGGCGGGCGACCTCGAGCGCGGCGGCGGCCTCACCGACGACGGCCCGGGCCTGGTCCGCGGACAGGGGGCCGCGTGCGAGCAGGTCGGCCAGCGAGGGGCCCGTGACCTGCTCGGTGACGACGTAGCTGATCGAGCCGTGGTGGGTGCCGACGTCGAGCACGCGCACGAGGCGCGGGTCCGACACGAGCGCGGCGCGCCGGGCGGCGTCGAGCGCCTGCGCGACGTTGCCCTGCTCGAGCACGCGCACGCGTACCGGGCGGTCGAGGATCTGGTCGGTCGCCTGCCACGAGCTCGCCCCCGGCAGGTCCGAGCTCACGAGCTGCAGGACGCGGTAGCGTCCGGCCAGCACGGTGCCACGTCCGACGACGTCCTCCACGCGAGTCCTCCCGGCGACGGTTCATCCGGCGACTGCCGGACCCCCATGCTAGTCGGGGCGTCAGGCGCGGGTGCGGCGTATGCGACGGAGCAGCGGACCGGCGAGAGTCTGGAGCTCGCGCGCCCGCAGCGCGACGAGCACCGCGACGTAGACCCCGACGATGACGGCGCCGCCCACGGCGCACGTGACGAGCGCCTCGAGGGCGGACCCGACGGGCCCGAGCAGGCGGACGACGAGCGCCCCGGCACCGGCGGCGAGGAGCGCGGCCGCGACGGCCTTCGCGTGCGTGACGAGCACGCGCCGCCCGTCGAGCCCGCCGAGGCGCCGGCGGAGAGCGACGAGAGCGACGACCGCGCCGAGCACGTACGAGACCGTCATGGAGACGCCCGCCGCGGCCACCCACAGCTCACGGCCGAGCACGGCCCTGCCGAGGAGGGTGCCGGCGACGACGACGAGCATCATCGCGACCTGGATCGGGATCATCGACCGCGCGTCCTGGTAGGCGTAGTACACGCGCTGGCACATCGACCAGGCACCGAACGCGACGAGCCCGGCGACCATCGTGACGACGACCGTCGCGAGGTCCGACGCTCCGTTCGTGGTCCCCGGGAAGATCGCGCGCACGATCGGGTACGCGAGGACCGCGATGCCGGTCGTCGCGAGCACGGTGAACAGCCCGACGGTGCGCAGGCCGAGGCTCAGGTCGTCGCGCACCGCGCCCTGGTCGTCCGCAGCGGCCTTGGCCGACAGCCGCGTGAACAGCGCCGTCATGAGCGACACCGTGACGAGCGAGTGCGGCAGCATGAAGAGGAGGAACGCGTTGTCGTAGACGACGTTGCCCGCGGTGTCCCCGGTGCCCGCGGCGGTCGTGACGCGCGAGACGACGAGCACGCCGATCTGCCCGACGACGAGCCCGAGGAACGTCCACAGCGCCACGCGCCCGGCCGTCCCCAGCCCGGACCCGCGCAGTCCCCAGCGCGGCCGGTAGCGGAAGCCGCTGCGGTAGAGCGGGACGACGAGCACGAGCGCCTGCGCGACGACCCCGAGCGTCGCCGTCCCCGCGAGCACCGCGATCTGCTCGGGACCCCACCACGAGACGTCGCCCGCCTGGCCCTTCGGCGGCACCCGCGTGCCCCACAGGGCCACGAACACGCCGAGACCGGCGATCGCGACGACGTTGTTGACGACCGGCGCCCACATGAACGGCCCGAAGCTGCCGCGCGCGTTGAGGACCTGCCCGAGCAGCGCGTACAACCCGTAGAAGAACACCTGGGGCACGCACCAGTACGCGAGCAGGACCGTGAGGCGCTGCACCTCGGGGTCGGGGAAGTCGGCGTAGAGGGACGTCAGGAGCGGGACGGCGGCCGTGAGCACGAGCGTGAGCCCCGCGAGCCCGACGATGCCGAGCGTGAGGAGCTTGTCGACGTAGACGTGGCCGTCGGCCCGGCGGTACGCGCGCACGACCTCGGGGACGAGCACCGCGTTGAGCGCCCCGCCCGCGATGAGCAGGTAGAGGATGCTCGGCAGCTTGTTGGCGGCGCCGAACGCGTTGGCCGCGGAGCCGAGCATGCCGATCGTCGCGACGAGCGCACTGGTGCGCACGAGGCCCAGCACGCGCGACGCGGCGGTGCCGGACGCCATGAGCGCCGTCGAGCGGCCGAGGCCGGGCGACTTGGTGGGGGCGGCGGTCATAGCGGGGTCGTCTCGCTCTCGTCGCCGGGCACGGCCTGCGCCGCGAGCCGGGCTCCGCGCCGGGCCGTCTGGCCGCGGCGCACGGTCTTCACGATGCCGAGCAGCAGCGCGAGCGCCAGGAACGCGCCCACGACGGCCGTGCCCACGTTCTCGATGGTGGGGGACACGTGCGCGCTGAAGCGGCCGGCCGTCGCGACCGAGGTGCCGTCGGGCGCGAGCGCGAACACGTCGACGAGCACGTCGCAGTTCGCGTTGGCGCTGACCTCGACCACGACGGTCTGCTCGGCGCCGGGCTGGACCGTCGCCATCGGCGCTTCCCCGACCTCGAGGCACGCCTTGCGCGGGCGCATCTCGACCCGGACCGTCGCCGGCTGGTCGAGCGTGCTGCGCAGCGCGAGCCGGATCTGGCTCGTGCTGGAGATGATCGTGAACCGTTCGCTCAGCACGACGCTGAGTCCCGAGCGCCGGGCGGTCGCGTCGGCGAGCGCGGTCCGGACGACGTCACGGCGACCCTCGTCGTCGGCGCGCCACGCGACCGACAGCGGCCGGAGCACCTCGTGGTCGAGCCCGGCGAGGTGCTCCTCGGGGTTCTCCAGCACCGCGGCGAACGCGACGGCCGCGTTCCGGGCGTCGGCGAGCGCGTTGACCGTCGCGGCCGAGAGCTCGCCGGCGGCGCGGCTGACGTCGGGGAGCGGCTCGCGGTCGGTCGTGTCGGGTGCGGCGTCGAGGAGCGCGCTCGCGGGGGTGAGGCGGACCCAGGGCGCGGCGTCGAGCGCGTCGAGCGAGGCCGTCATGAGCGTGGGGTCGGGGGACCAGTCGCGGGGGACGGTCGCGAGGAGGTGCGGCGTGGTCTCGCGGTCCTCGTGCGCGACGACGGCGGTCTCGGCGAGCAGCCGCTGCGCGAGCGTCGCCGCGGTCGCGCCGGGCTGGAGCCGGCCGGGGTCGCTCAGCAGCGCGCTCAGCGTGGGGTCGGGCACGAGCGCCGTCACGGTCCCGGCGTCGGTCCGCACCGTGGTCACTGCGCCGGGCGTCGTCGACGTCGTGCGCTCGGGCGTGAGGGCACCGGGACCGACGACGAGCGACGGCACGTCGGTGCCGGCGACGAGCGCGGCGCTGCGCAGGTCCGGGACGTCGTCGGCGGCCCACTGCACGGGCGTGGCCGGCCCCCCGACCAGGGGACGGGCGTCGGCCGACGACTCGAGCGCCGCGGTGAGCAGGTCGGGACGGTCGGCGTGCGCGAGCGCCGCGAGGTCGGGGTCGGCCCACGGCAGCGCGAGCAGGTCGCGGCCCTCGGCGGCCGCGCGGAGCTCGTCGAGCCACTCGGTGGACTGCGGGCCGGCGGTGGCCGCGCGCTCGACGAGCGCCGGGTCGAGCGCCCACGACAGTCCCGTGCTGGCGCCGCTCGCGGTCAGCAGCGCGCGCAGCCGGCCCTCGGGCCCGGTCTGGGCCTCGAGCGCCGCGTCCTCGGGCTGCCGGGGCTCGTCGGGGGCGGCCTCGTCGGTCGGCTCCTCGGGGGCCGGCTCCTCGGTCGCAAGCTCCTCGGTGCCCTCGGTGCCCTCGGTGCCCTCGGTGCCCTCGGTGCCCTCGGTGCCCTCGGTGCCCCCGGTGCCCGGGGCGACCTCCTCCGGTGCGCCCTCGGTCGCCGTCGGCACGGGCACCTCGGCGTTCGTCGCCGACGCCGGGCCGGCACCGGGCGCGGACGCGACGACGGGCACGAGCACGCTGAGCCGGGTCTGCGGGAGGTCCTCGGAGTCGGGCAGCCACAGCAGGAACGTGCGCTCGATCCCCATGCGGCGGCGCCCGTCGAGCAGCTCGACGGCGAGGCCGCGGGGGCCCCACGCGTCCGGGGTGTCGAGCAGGCCGACCGACGCGGCGGGCACCTCGAACTCGACGTCGGCGGACGCCCCGGGGGCGAGCGGTGCGCCGAGCGGGACGGGCCGCCCGACCGCGCTGCCGGCGCTCGCCCGGGCGTCGGCGTCGACCCAGGCGTCGAGCTCGGCGCTCGTCCCGGGCCGGGTGCGGCTCAGGCGCAGGACCGCGCTCGGGTTCGCGAGCTCGGTGTCGCCGTCGTTGCGGACCGTCACGGTCACGCGCAGGTCCTCGTCGGGCGCGAGCACCTGCGGGGTGACCGCCGTGACGCCCACGGCGACGGGCAGCTCGTCGGTCGCGGGTGCGGCCGCCGCGGGGGCGGGCGTCACGCCGACCAGCGGGGCGAGCACCGCGAGCAGGCCGGCGGCGCGGAAGACCTCCCCGAGCTCGAGCGCGTCCGGCGCGAGGTCCGCGAGGACCGTCAGGGCGCGGCGG
>NZ_JBFTER010000027.1:0-49029 GCF_047229345.1 Cellulomonas jepli
GTCCCCCGGCGACGTCCGGCGCCACGCGGTGCGCGCGCGGTGCGCGGCGGCGACGGCCGCGTCGACCTCGTCGGGCGTGGCGGGCACGAGCACGAGGCTCGGCTCCCCCGTCACCGGGCTCACGCGCTCGACCTCACGCTCCCCCGCACCGGTCACGAGGGCGCCGTCCACGTAGTGGGCCGTGAGCCGCGGGGTGGGCGCCCCGCCTGCGGTGGTCGTGGCGTCGGCGGCGGGTGCGGGCGAGGTCAGGGTCACGGAGGGCTCCGATCGGCTCGGGAGGGGCTCGGACCCGGCGCGTGTCCCGACCGGTCCGTGCGGTGCTGCTCGCACGAGCGTCGCCGAGACGGCCCCGCTCCGCCACCGCTGCACCCCGGACGAGCCGCACGGCGCCCCCGCGTGGGGCGAGCGGGCGTGAGCGGCGCGGACCTCAGCGCGCCGCCAGCACGTCCGCGAGCGCGAACCGCACCGGCTCCTCGAGCTGCGCGTACGTGCACGAGCCCGGGTCGCGGTCGGTGCGCCAGCGCCGGAACTGGGTCGTGTGCCGGAACCGGTCGCCCTCGAGGTGGTCGTAGGCGACCTCGACGACGCGCTCGGGTCGCAGCGGGACGAACGACAGGTCCTTGCCGCTGTTCCACCGGCTCGTCTCCCCATTGCGCGGCGTGCGCCCCGTGGGCTCCCCGCCCCAGGGGTGCGTCGCGAGGTCGGTGACGAGCGGCGCGAGCTCGGTCACGAGCTCCCTGCGGCGCGCCATCGTGAACGACGCCGCGACCCCGACGGACGCCAGCACCCCGTCGGGCCGGTACAGCCCGAGCAGCAGCGACCCGAGCGCGTCGTCGCCCGAGGTGTGCGGGCGGTACCCGGCGACGACGCAGTCGGCGGTGCGCTCGTGCTTGATCTTCTGCATGACGCGCTTGCCCGGCTGGTAGGTGGTGTCCGGGCCCTTGGCGACGACGCCGTCGAGCCCCGCGCCCTCGAACTGCTCGAACCAGTCCTGCGCGACGTCCGCGTCGTCGGTCGACGGCGTGACGTACACCGGGCCGCTCCCGCGCACGAGCCCCTCGAGGACCTGCCGCCGCTCGACGTACGGGCGGCCGGTGAGGTCGTCGTCCCCGAGCGCGAGCACGTCGAACAGCACGAGCATCGCGGGCGTCTCCTTCGCGAGGAGCTGCACGCGCGACGCCGCGGGGTGCACGCGCTGCTGGAGCGCGTCCCAGTCGAGCCCGCCGGTCGTCGCGGACGGCACGACGATCTCGCCGTCGACGACGCACCGCTCCGGGAGGTGGTCGAGCGCGTACTGCACGACCTCCGGGAAGTACCGCTGCATCGGCTTGGTGTTCCGGCTGCCGATCTCGACCTCGTCGCCGTCGCGGAACACGATCGCGCGGAAGCCGTCCCACTTGGGCTCGTACCATTGCCCCGCGGGGATCCTCGGGACGGACTTCGCGAGCATCGGGTCCACGGGCGGCATCACGGGCAGGCGCATAGCGGTCAGTCTGGCCCGCGGGTCGCCGGGCGGCCAGCGTCCGGAGCCGCCCGAGGGGGCGCGTCACCCGGGTCGCCCACCTCACGGGGGCCGGCGTCGTCGACCGGCCCCCGTGAGGTGCGCTCAGGCGACAGCGGTGCGGACCGTCCGCGCGGCCGTCGTCGTGCACGGGCCGAGGTCCCGCCACACGCCCCAGTCGGTGGCGCGCGGCGCCTCGCCCTGCGTCCACCACTGCGCCTGCCAGGTGCGGCCGGCGTAGGAGACGCGTGCGCCGCCCGTGTAGACCGCTGCGGCGGACCACGGCGTCGCGGCGCACGTGCCCGGGTCGGTGGGCGTGGGGGTGGGCGTCGGGCTCGTCGGGGTGGGGGTCGGCGTCGTCGGGGTGGGCGTCGGGGTGGGCGTCGGCGTGGGCGTCGTCGTGCCGCCGCCGACCTGGAGGTCGACGCAGCTGTAGAACGCCATCGCGGTGTTCGAGACGTTCCACCGCGCGAGCACGGTGTGCCGGCCGGTGGGCAGGTCCGTGAGCGTGTGGCTGATCGTCGCGGACGGCTGCGCGCCGCCCTGGTCGAACGTGCGGTGCAGCACGCCGTCGACGAAGTACTCCCAGGTGCTCGTGTTGTGCGCGGCGGTCAGCTTCCACTGGAACGTCGCCGAGCGCCCGACGGACGTCACGGGCCACGGCTTGCTCGCGTCGTCGAGGACGGCGAACTGGGCGTTCCCGCCGCTGCAGAGCTTCGAGCCCTTGGGCGCCTCGACGCTCTGCGGCTCGTACTTGACCTGACCGCAGTCGAACGGCGCCGCACCGGTCTTGCAGTGGTCCTGCCGGCTCGGGGGTGACGTGACCCAGCCGTGCGCACCGGCGCTGGTCGCGAGGCCGACGGGGACGGCCAGCGCCCCCACCACCCCACCCACCAGGACGGCACGCACACAACGTTCGCGGAATCGCTTCATCGGGACTCTCGCTCTCTGCTCGGGGGCGAACCAGGATGAGTCGGACGGGCCGATTTGTACGCACTGCTTACTAACCCGTCCCCTCCAGGGTCGCGCGCTCCGTCGCCGAACGCAAGCACCCGACGTTCGCCGACCGTTCACCGGAGGGGCCTTGACGGATACCTTGTGCACGATACAGTTGTGCTCGTTGCACCGGCTCGACCGGGGACGCAGCGGACCACCGATCACCACGAGGAGACGCACACCATGGGCTTCATCACCGTCGGCACCGAGAACTCCACGGACATCGAGCTGTACTACGAGGACCACGGCACCGGTCAGCCCGTCGTGCTCATCCACGGCTACCCGCTCGACGGGCACTCGTGGGAGAAGCAGACCGCCGCGCTCCTCGACAACGGTTTCCGCGTCATCACCTACGACCGCCGCGGCTTCGGGAAGTCGAGCAAGGTCGCGACCGGGTACGACTACGACACGTTCGCCGAGGACCTCAACACGGTCCTCGAGACGCTGAACCTCAACGATGTCGTGCTCGTCGGCTTCTCGATGGGCACCGGCGAGGTCGGGCGCTACCTCGGCACGTACGGCTCGGCGCGCGTCGCCAAGGCAGCGTTCCTCGCCTCGCTCGAGCCGTTCCTGCTGCAGACGGACGACAACCCGACGGGCGTCCCGGGGTCGGTGTTCGACGGCATCCGCGAGGCCGCGACGAAGGACCGCCACGCGTGGTTCGACAACTTCTTCGCCGACTTCTACAACCTCGACGAGAACCTGGGCTCGCGCCTGAGCGAGGCCGCCGTGCGCGGCAGCTGGAACGTCGCCGCGTCGTCCGCGCCGATCGCCGCCTACGCGGTCGTCTCCAGCTGGCTCACCGACTTCCGCGCAGACATCGAGAAGGTCGACGTGCCGTCGCTCATCCTGCACGGCACCGGCGACCGCATCCTCCCGATCGACGCGACGGCGCGGGAGTTCCGCAAGCGCCTCCCGGAGGCCACCTACGTCGAGATCGAGGGCGCGCCGCACGGCCTGCTCGCGACGCACCCCGACGAGGTCAACGAGGCTCTGCTCGCGTTCCTCGCGAGCTGACGCACCGCGGTGGCGGCCCGGGTTGACCGGGCCGCCACCGCGTCGGCCACCTACGATGGAGCTGCCATGACCACCACCCAGCCCTCCGGGGCGACCTCGCCGCGGCGCACGTGCGCCAGCGGCGTCCCGTCCGGCACGGTGCGGTCGTGAGCGCGACCACGGGGGGTGGGCGAGCGGTGAGCGACGACGCCACGACGCACGGCACGCGCGCGCGCCGGCCACGGGCCGAGGGCGTCCGCCCGGACGGACCGCGCCCCGACGGAGCCGCACCCGGGACGGACGGCGACGAGCCGGGCGCGCTCGAGGCGATGATCTGCTTCGACATCTACTCCGCGTCACGCAACCTCACCTCGGTGTACCGGCCGCTGCTCGACGATCTCGGCCTGACCTACCCGCAGTACCTCGTGATGCGCGTGCTCTGGTGCCAGGGCGAGCGCACGGTGCGCGAGCTCGTCGACGAGATCCAGCTCGACTACGGGACCCTGTCGCCGCTGCTCAAGCGGCTCGAGGCCGCCGGCCTCGTCGACCGCCGCCGCCGCGCCGACGACGAGCGCTCGGTGCTCGTCTCGCTCACCGCGAAGGGCGCCGAGCTGCAGCAGCGCAGCACCCCGGTGCCCGACGCGATCGGGGCCGCCCTCGACCTGACCCCCGAGGAGTCGGCCGACCTGCGCCGGCTGCTGCACAAGGTCAGCGCGAACACGCTCCGCGCCGCACGCTGACCCGCGCACGGCGGACGTGACCGGCCGCGGCCGCGGCCACGCCGCGCATGACCCCGTCACGGGAGGACCGGCGTCCGGCGAGGCGCCGGCAGCACCGCGCCCCTAGCGTGGCCTGACCACCCGTCGACGGAAGGCCCGGACATGGCCGCGCACCCCGCCCGCACGCACGCCGACCCGGTCACGCAGCGCGAGCCGTGGACCGCGCAGCCGGCGTCGACCCGCACGCGCCCCCGGACCGTGGGACGCCTGGCGCTCGGGGCATTCCTCGCCTTCGCGGGCGTCAGCCACCTCACCACGGCGCGTACGGAGTTCCAGGCGCAGGTGCCGACGTGGGTGCCGCTCGACCCGGACACCGTCGTCGTCGCCTCGGGGGTCGTCGAGGTCGCGCTCGGCGCCGCGCTGATCGCGGTCGGTGGCCGGCACCGCGCCCTCGTGGGCTGGGTCGTCGCCGCGTTCTTCGTCGCGATCTTCCCCGGCAACATCTCCCAGCTCGTGACGCGCACCGACGCGTTCGGCCTCGACTCCGACGCGGCGCGGGCGGTGCGGCTGCTCTTCCAGCCGCTCCTCGTGGTCTGGGCGCTGTGGTCGACGGGGGCGTGGCGCGCGTGGCGTGAGCACCGGGCCGGAGCCGCCGCCACCCGCTGACCCGGCGCCGGTCGGCCGGTGCCGCTGCGCACCCGTCGCCCGCGTGCGACGGTGGGACGGACCGGCCTGCACGGCGGACGACGACCTGAAGGACCCCCGTGGCGAACCGACTCGCAGCGAGCACGAGCCCCTACCTCCAGCAGCACCGGGACAACCCCGTCGACTGGTACGAGTGGGGCGAGGACGCGTTCGCCGAGGCCCGTCGCCGCGACGTGCCCCTGCTGATCTCGGTCGGCTACGCCGCGTGCCACTGGTGCCACGTCATGGCGCACGAGTCCTTCGAGGACGAGGCGACGGCGTTGCTCATGAACCGCGGGTTCGTGGCCGTCAAGGTCGATCGCGAGGAGCGCCCGGACGTCGACGCGGTCTACATGGCCGCGACGCAGGCGATGACCGGCCAGGGCGGCTGGCCCATGACCGTCTTCGCGACGCCCGACGGCGAGCCGTTCTTCTGCGGCACGTACTACCCGCCGCGTCCGGTCGGCGGGATGCCGTCGTTCCCCCAGCTGCTCCAGGCGATCGGGCAGGCGTGGGCCGAGCAGCGCCACGACGTCGAGCACAACGCGACCGCGCTGCGCCAGGCGCTCGCGTCGGCCACCCCGGCAGGCGCCGGCGTCCCCGCGCCGGTCGTGCACGAGGCCCTCGAGGCGCGCACCGCCGCGGCGCTCGACGCCCTCACGACCCAGTACGACGCCCGCTCGGGCGGGTTCGGCGGCGCGCCCAAGTTCCCGCCGTCCATGGTGCTCGAGTGGCTGCTGCGCCGGCACGCCCGCACCGGCGAGTCGCGCGCGCTCGCGATGGCCGAGGGCACGCTCGAGGCGATGGCGCGCGGTGGCATGGCCGACCAGCTCGGCGGCGGCTTCGCGCGGTACTCGGTCGACGCGACGTGGACGGTGCCGCACTTCGAGAAGATGCTCGACGACAACGCCGAGCTGCTGCGCGTCTACGCGCACTGGTGGCGCGCGACCGGCTCGGAGCTCGCCCGCCGCGTCGTCGAGGACAGCGCCGGGTGGCTGCTGCGCGAGATGCGCACGCCCGAGGGCGGGTTCGCCGCGTCGCTCGACGCGGACACCCGCGGTGTCGAGGGCCTGACGTACGTGTGGACGCCCCAGGACCTGGTGGACGTCCTGGGCCCGGAGGACGGCGCGTGGGCCGCCGAGCTGTTCGGCGTCACGCCGGCCGGCACGTTCGAGCACGGCACGTCGGTGCTCGAGCTGCGTGCGGACCCGGGGCCGGACGAGCGGGCACGGTTCGACGACGTGCGCACCCGCCTGCTCGCGGCCCGCGACCGGCGCCCGCAGCCGGGGCGGGACGACAAGGTCGTCGCCGCGTGGAACGGGCTCGCGATCGCCGGGCTCGCCGACGCGGGCGCCCTCCTCGACCGGCCCGAGTGGGTCGACGCCGCGGCGCGCGCCGCCGAGCTGCTGTGGTCCCTGCACGTCCGCGACGGGGAGACCGGGCCGCGCCTGACCCGCACGTCACGCGACGGCGTCGTCGGCCGCTCCCCCGGCGTGCTGGCCGACTACGCCGACGTCGCCGAGGGCTACCTCGCGCTCGTCTCGGCGACCGGTGACCCGGTGTGGTTCGAGCGCGCGGGCGCCCTGCTCGGGACGGTGCTCGCGCACTTCCGGGACGACGCCGGGAGCTTCTGGGACACCGCGGACGACGAGACCGACGCCGTGCTGGCCCGGCTGCAGCGACCGCAGGAGATCGCCGACGGACCGTCCCCCTCCGGGCCGTCCGCCGCCGCCGGCGCACTGCTCACGTACGCGATGCTCAGCGGGTCGAGCGAGCACCGTGAGGCCGCCGAGCACGCGCTCGACCGTCCGCTCGCCGTCTCGGGCAGGTTCCCGCGGGCGACGGGCTGGCCGCTCGCGCTCGCCGAGGCCGTGCTCGACGGACCGCGGGAGGTCGCCGTCGTCGGGCCCCCGGACGACCCCGCGACGCACGCCCTCGTCGCGGCCGCCCGCGCGGGGCTCGCGCCGGGAGCGGTCGTCGCCGTGGGCACCGGCACGGTCCCCGGGACCTCCGTCGGGGGCGCGGCGGGCCCGCTCGCCGTCGGCGACGCCTCCTCCGCTGCGGGCAGGTCTGCGCCCGCCGCAGGGTCCGAGGACGCGGTCCCGCTGCTGCGCGACCGTCCGCTGCGCGACGGCCGGCCCACCGCCTACGTGTGCCGCGGCTTCGTGTGCGACCTCCCGGTCACCGACCCCGCGGCCCTGCGCCGCTCGCTGGGGGCGCGGACGGACTGAGCCCCGGACGGCGCCGGCGGCGACGCCCGCGGCGCGGGGGGTCGGCCCGCTAGCGGTCGCGCTTCTCGCGCACCGCGCGCTGCGCCTCGAGGTTGTCCTGCCGCTCGCGCAGCGCCTGGCGCTTGTCGTACTCCTTCTTGCCGCGCGCGAGCGCGATCTCGACCTTCGCGCGCCCGTCGAGGAAGTACAGCGCGAGCGGGACGATCGTCTGGCCCTTCTCGCGCGTCTTCGACGAGAGCCGGTCGATCTCGGTGCGGTGCAGCAGGAGCTTGCGCTTGCGGCGCGGCGCGTGGTTGGTCCAGGTGCCCTGCGTGTACTCGGGGATGTGGACGCCCTCGAGCCACGCCTCGCCGTCGGTGATCTCGCACCAGCCGTCGATCAGCGACGCCCGACCGGCGCGCAGCGCCTTGACCTCGGTCCCGCTGAGCACGAGCCCCGCCTCGAAGACGTCCTCGATCAGGTAGTCGTGGCGCGCCTTCTTGTTGGACGCGACGAGCTTGCGCCCCGTGTCCTTCGCCATGACGGCACCCTCTCGTTCACGCACGTTCGGCGGATCTGCCGGTCGTCGAGCCTACCTCGCGCCCCGGGATCCGCCCGCAGGGATGACCGCGACCAGCGGGGCGTCCTCCGCCGGCGTCATGCTCGGGCCGGAGCCGGGCGTCACATCCCGAGCAGCGGCCGCGGGTTCGTCGTGTTGCCGTCGACGTAGACCTCGAGGTGCAGGTGGCACGCGGCGGACGTCCCGGTGTTGCCCGAGTACCCGATGAGCTGACCCTCGCTGACCTGCTGCCCACCGCCCACGACGAAGCGCGTCATGTGGTTGTAGCTCGACATGAGCGAGTTCCCGTTGACGAGCCCGTGGTCGATCATCACCTGGTTGCCGAACCCGAACCGGTACTGCGCCCACTGCACGGTCCCGGCGCGGCCCGCGTAGAGCGGGGTGCCGCAGTAGGTGCGCAGGTCGATGCCGGCGTGCAGGCGCACGTACCCGAGCGTCGGGTGCAGGCGCATGCCGTACTCCGACGTCACGTACGCGGGGCTGATCGACGTCGGGTTGCTGAACACCCCGCGCCCGATCGGTCCGCCCTGCGCGGGCGGCGCCGCGGGGGCCGGCTTCCCGGCGGCCTTCGCGGCGGCGGCGGCTGCCTCCGCCGCGGCCTTGGCGGCCGCCTTCTGCGCCGCGGCGATGCTCGCGAGCTCGGCGGAGATCGCGGCGGCCTCGGCGTCGATGCGCTGCTGCTCGGCCTCGGCCGCGGACTTCTGGGCCTCGATCGTCGCCTTCTTCGCGGCCTGCTCGACGATGAGCCGCTCGACCTCCGCCTTGCGCGCCTCGGCCTCGTCACGCGCCGCGTCGGCCTCGACGACCTTCTGGTCCGCCTCGGCCTTGAGCTCGGTGATGCGGGTCCGGACGGCCGTGAGGCGCGCCTGGCTGTTGCGGTTCTGCGCCTCGATCGCGCGCAGCTCGTCGAGCGCCTGCGTCTGCGTGCGCAGCGCGGTCGTCACGAGGCCGTACTGCGCGATGAAGTCCTCGGTGCTCTCGGCGTCGAGCACGATGTCCATGCTCGACGTGCCGCTGCCGCCCTTGTACGCCTCGCGGGCCATCTGGCCGATCGCGACACGGATCTTCTGCCCGCGCTCGGTGTCGGCGGCGATGGTCGCGCCGATCGTCGTCTCCTGCTCCTGCGCGTCGACGAGCCGCGCCGCGATGAGCTCGGCCTCGCGCTCGGTGCGCTGGAGCGTCTCCTCGGCGGTCGCGAGCTCGGCCTGCGCCACGGGCAGGCGCTGCTCGACGACCTGCAGGTCGAGGACGGCCTGCGCGAGCTCGGCGTTGATGCCCTCGAGGGACGCGGCGACGCGCTCGCGGGCGGCCTTGTTCTCGGCGGCCTTCTGCTCGGCGGCGCGGCGCTGGTCGGAGAGCGGGTCGGCGAACGCGGACCCGTGCACGGCCGCGAGCACGCCGAGCAGGCCGGCGACGCCGGCGGCGACCGCCCGGGTCACGAGGCGGCGCCGGGGACGCGCGTGCTGCAGGTCGGTCATGTCACACCCTCGTGTAGCGGCTGAGCGTCACGACGGACGAGATCGCGGCGAGGCCGATGGCGATCGCGACGAGGAACGGCGTCACGAACCAGACGTCCGCCGTCGAGACGTACGGGATCCACTCGACCGACGCGCCGAGCCAGTCCGTGACCAGATACTTCACGCCCACCCACAGCCCCGCGACCGCTAGGCCGGCGCCGATGGTCGCGGCGATCGCGCCCTCGAGCATGAACGGGAGCTGGATGAACAGGTTGGAGGCGCCGACGAGCCGCATGATCCCGGTCTCGCGGCGACGGCTCATCGCCGAGAGGCGGATCGTCGTCGTGATGAGCAGGACGGCCGCGAGCAGCATGACCGCGGCGAGGCCGGCGGAGAGCAGCGTCGCGCGGTTCAGCACGAGGAACAGCTTGTCGAACAGCGCGCGCTGGTCCTGGACCTCCTCGACGCCCTGCCGCCCGGTCAGCACGTCCGCGACGACCTGGTACTTCTCGGGGTCCGCGAGCTTGATCCGGTACGAGGTGTTCATGTCGTCGACGGTCGTCTCCGCCGCCCACCACTGGTCCGAGAACTGCTTCTCGAACGCCGCGAACGCCTCGTCCTTCGACTCGAAGTAGATCTTCTCGACGTACGGGTCGATGTCCGGGGAGTCGAGCGCGGCCTGGATCGCCGTCTTCTGCTCCTCGGTGACCTCACCGGCGGCGCACGTCGGCTCCGGCGAGTCCCGCGGGCACAGGAAGACCGACACCTCGACCTTGTCGTACCAGTCGCCCTTCATCGCGCCGATCTGCAGCTGCAGGAGCGCCGCGGCGCCGACGAACGTCAGCGACACGAAGGTCACGAGGATCACCGAGATGGACATCGACAGGTTCCGGCGCAGGCCGATGCCGATCTCGGAGAGGATGAACTGCAGTCTCACGGGGGTGCCCTCTCAGCGCGCCGAGCCGTACACACCGCGCGACTGGTCACGGACCAGCTCGCCGGAGGACAGCTCGATCACGCGCTTGCGCATCTGGTCGACGATCTCGTCGTCGTGCGTCGCCATGACCACGGTGGTGCCGGTCCGGTTGATCCGGTCGAGCAGCCGCATGATCCCGAGCGACGTGGTCGGGTCGAGGTTCCCCGTCGGCTCGTCGGCCAGCAGGATCGACGGGCGGTTGACGAACGCGCGGGCGATCGCGACGCGCTGCTGCTCACCGCCCGAGAGCTCGTGCGGGCGGCGCTTCTCCTTGCCCGCGAGCCCGACCATCTCGAGGGTGTCGGGGACGGTCGTGAGGATGTGGTGGCGCGGCTTGCCGATCACCTGGAGCGCGAACGCGACGTTCTCGAAGACTGTCTTGTTGGGCAGCAGGCGGAAGTCCTGGAACACCGCGCCGATCTGGCGGCGCAGGTGCGGGACCTTCCACGACGAGAGCGTCGTGAGGTCCTTGCCGGCGACGAAGACCTTGCCCGCGGACGGGCGCTCCTCGCGCAGCACGAGCCGCAGGAAGGTCGACTTGCCCGACCCGGAGGCCCCGACGAGGAAGACGAACTCCCCGCGCTCGACCTCGAGGTCGACCGCGTCGAGGGCAGGCCTCGCGCCGCGCGCGTAGACCTTGGTGACGTTCTCGAATCGGATCACGGCTCGGGGCCAGTCTCGGGGGCAGGGATGGGGTGCGTGCTCTGGCCTCGTCCACCGTAGGCAGGCCCGGCGTACGTTCGGCGCCAGACACGCCGCCGCCCCGGTGCCCCATCGAGCGCACCCGGGAACGTCACCCGGGGCGCGCGCCCGGTACGTCCCGGTCCGTGCAGGTACGTCACAGCGATGAGCCCATCCCCCTGTTCGTGCTCCCCTGCCGGTCGAGGTCTCTCCCCCTGTCGACCGGCGCACGCCCGTTCTGAGCGGTTCGCCCCTACGCGTCGGGCTGCTGCCCCCGGCGCCAGCGGATGCCGGCCTCGAGGAACCCGTCGATGTCGCCGTCGAACACCGCGGAGGTGTTGCCGACCTCGTACTCCGTGCGCAGGTCCTTGACCATCTGGTACGGGTGCAGCACGTAGGAGCGCATCTGGTCGCCCCAGCTCGCCTTGATGTCGCCGGCGAGGGCCTTCTTCGCGGCGTTCTCCTCGGCCTGGCGCACCAGGAGGAGGCGCGACTGCAGGACGCGCAGCGCGGCGGCCCGGTTCTGGATCTGCGACTTCTCGTTCTGCATCGACACGACGATCCCGGTGGGGACGTGCGTCATGCGGACCGCGGAGTCGGTCGTGTTGACGGACTGGCCGCCCGGGCCCGACGAGCGGAACACGTCGACCTTGATCTCCGACTCGGGGATCTCGATCGAGTCGGTCTGCTCGATGAGCGGGATGACCTCGACGGCCGCGAAGGACGTCTGGCGGCGGCCCTGGTTGTCGAACGGCGAGATGCGCACGAGGCGGTGCGTGCCGGCCTCGACGGACAGGTGCCCGAACGCGTACGGCACCTTGACCTCGAACGTCGCGGACTTGAGGCCCGCCTCCTCGGCGTACGACGTGTCGAGCACCGACGTCGGGTAGTTGTGGCGCTCGGCCCAGCGCAGGTACATGCGCATGAGCATCTCGGCGAAGTCGGCGGCGTCGACGCCACCGGCCCCGGCGCGGATCGTGACGACGGCCTCGCGCTGGTCGTACTCCCCCGCGAGCAGCGTGCGGACCTCGAGCTCCCCGAGGTCCTTGCGGATCCCGAGCAGCTCCGACTCGGCCTCGGCGAGCGTGTCGGCGTCCCCGCCGTCCTCGGTCGCCATCTCGACGAGCGTCTCCAGGTCGTCGATGCGCCCGCGCAGCTTCTGCACCCGGTCGAGCTCGGCCTGCGCCGCGGACAGCGCCGACGTGACCTTCTGCGCGGCGTCCGGGTCGTCCCACAGGTCCGGGGCCGACGCCTTCTCGGACAGGTCGGCGATCTTGACCTTCAGCGCCGTCGGGTCGCTCACGGCCTGGATGGAGTCGAGCGTCGTACGCAGGTCGCGGAGCTCAGCGGTGAAGTCGGTGGTGGCCACGGGTGTCGAGGTTACCCGCTCGGCCCGGGCTCACCACGCGCGGGCCGTGGACTCGGCCTCCAGCACGATGCCGTCGGACCACGGCGCCGTGACCCAGCTGACCAGCGCCGGCCGGACGAGGGCCCGGAGCCGGACCTGCGCCGACCTCCCGTCGACGGCCGCCGTGTCGACGAGCTCGAGGCGCACGAACCGGTCGCTGATCTCGGGGTTCTCCGCCAGGTAGGCCCGGGCAGCGCCCTCGACCGCGCGGTCCGTCAGGAGGATCTGCCCGCCGGACGTCGTCCCGCCGGAGGTCGACGGGTCGAAGTAGGAACCCGTCGAGAGCGCGTCGGCCGCCTCGAGCGCGGTCGCGTCGGCGGTGGCGAGCAGCCGTTTGCGGTCGAGGTGCACCCCGGTCGCCGAGACCACGACCGTGACGAGCAGGAGCGCGACGACGACGAGGCCGAGCGTGAGGATCGTCGTCTGGCCGTCGTCCGCACCGGCGCACCCCACCCAGCGCCTGCGCCGTGTCCGCGCCGTCACGACGACGCCCGGAAGGTGTCGACCGCCGCGACGTGGTGCCCGACGACGGGGACGGACAACGGGACCACCGACTGCACCAACGGCGGGACGAACGGGAGTGCGACGTCCACGGCGACCGACGTCGCGACGTCGCTGCCCGGCGCGAGGCACGGGCGGCTCGAGCAGGTGAGGGTCAGCGCACCGGCGGGGTCGACCTCGTCGAACCCCTGGTCACGCAGCGCGAGGCCCACCGACGCCAGCGCACGCTGCTGCCCGAGCAAGGCGTCGTCGGCCCGGACGTAGCTGCGGGCCGCCTCGCGCGCCGCGCCCTCGGCGGCGAACGTCGCCGCCTGCACCCGTCCGAGCACGAGCACCAGGTAGAGCACCGGCAGCAGGAGGACGAGGGTGAGGGCCAGGAACTCCACGACGGCGCTGCCCTCCTCGGACACCACGTGCGCGGGCTCGTCCGCGACGGCTGCGGCCCGCGCGGGCTCGGCCGCCTCGGTGGGCGTCGCGAGTCCAGCCACGGCGGCAGGCACCGCGGGGCCTGCCCAGACTGCGGACGTCACGGCGCCCGCCCCGACCGCAGACATCACGACGCCCGCCCCGACCGCAGACATCGCGGCGCCCGCCCCGGCTGGGGTCGTCACGGCGCTCGCCCCGGCCGCGGACGTCGCCGGGCCGGCTGGGGCTAGTGCCGGCGCAACCGGCCGTGGCGCAGCGACGGGAGCGGCACCGTGGCGGCGGGCCCGCCTCACGGTGCCGCGTCCTCGGCGAGCGCGTGCCCCCGGACGGTCAGAGCCCCTCCGGGCCCCAGGAGTCCCGCGACCGGCAGCGGTGCCGTCACCGTCACCTCGACGACGTCGAGCCCGTCCCACCGGGTCCGGACCGCCGAGACGTCCTGCGCGTACGCGTCCGACAGCGCGCTCTCGATCAGCGCACGGGTCCGTGCGACCCCATCCTGGGGTGCCCGGTCCGCGAGCGCCGCGTACCGGGCGCCCTCGGCCGCGCAGTCGACGAGCGTGCTGCGCACGTGCTGCACGAGCGTGAGCTGCACGACGCCGGCGAACAGCAGCGTGACGAGCCCGCCGACGAGCGCGAAGTCGACGACGGCGGACCCCCGCTCGTCGTCGCCTGACGCCGCGCGCACGCCCGCGCACCGCACCGTGCCGGGCACCCGGCTCACCGACCCCGTCACGACCTCAGGTACCCGGGCCCTGCACGCTCGACAGGGAGTCCTCGAAGACCTCCGCGAGCCGCGGCCCGGCGACCGCCCACAGCGTCACGACCAGACCGGCGGTCATGAGGGTCACGAGCACCCAGCCCGGGACGTCACCGCGGTCGTCCGCACCGGCGACGAAGCGCGCCCGGAGGCGCCGCAGCCCGCCGGTCCCCCGGTGCCCCTCAGGTGCCGTGGCGAGAGCTGCCGTCGCGGTGGGGCCGGACGGTGCGGCCGGCGGGCCTGTCCGGTCGAGCGCGCGGGTCGGTCTCATGGTTCTCCTCCAGGGTGCGCCGGTACGGGACCGGGGTGGCACGTGCACGTCGGCGCGGCTCATCGCCCGACGTTCAGGACGGTCATGCTCGGGAAGACCGCGAAGAGCACGGTCACGGGCAGGATGAGGAAGACCACCGGCACCATCATCAGGACCTCCTTGCGCCCGCCGGACTCCATGAGGACCCGGCGCCCGTGCTCACGGACGTCCTGCGCCTGGGCGCGCAGCACCTCGGCCAGGGGCGTGCCGCGCTCGACCGCGACCGCGACGCCGTCCGCGAACCGCGCGAGCGCAGGCAGGCCGGTGCGGTGCGCGAGCCGTTCCAGCGCGACGGTCAGCGGGGTGCCCGAGCGGGCGTCGGCCAGGGTCCGCGCGAGCTCTCCCGAGAGCTCGCCGCGGGTGGTCCGCACCACGCGCTCGAGCGCCCCGACCGCACCCTCGCCCGCGCTGACGGACAGGGCGAGCAGCTCGGCGACGGTCGGCAGCTCCGCGAGCAGCCGCGTCTCCCGCGCCGCGACCTGACGGGAGAGCTGGTAGTCGCGGGCCAGCGCACCGGTGGACCCGGCGAGCGCGACGAGGACGACGAGGGGCACGAGCTGCGCCCCGCGGGTGGCGGCGAGCAGCAGCGCGGCGAAGAGCCCACCGGCGAGCCCGAGCACGCCCCACACGACCTGGCCGGCCCGGAACTCCTCGACCGACTCGCGCCGACCGGCACGCTCGAGGCGCCGCCGGACGTCCGCCGTCGGGGAGCCGAACCGCGCGACCACGCGCACGCCGTCGGCCATCACGGGAGCGATGAGTCGCTCGAGCGTCGGGAACGGCGAGCGGACGACGGGAGTGCGCAGGAGCGTCGAGGACGACCGCCGCGGGCGAAGGTACGGCGCGAGCCGGTCGTCCAGCCGGATCCGGCGGGCCGCGAGCCGCGACCACACGAGCGCTGCTCCCGCGCCCCCGACCAGGCCGATCCAGGCGCCGAGCAGAGCGCCGCTCACCGCAGCACCCGCGGGTCCTCGGGCAGCCGCCCGATGCGGACCATGACGGCGTACGCGACGACCGAGCACGCCGCGCCGACCAGCAGCACGATCCCCCCGGTCACCGAGTTGTACGCGTGCGCGGCTTCCGGCCGCGTCCCGAGCAGCGCCAGGATCAGCCACGGCGCCGCGACCGCGAGCCGGGCGGCGTACACCGTCCAGCTCTGGCGCGCCTCGAGCTCGCCGCGCGTGCGAGCGTCCTCGCGCAGGAAGCCGGACAGGGTCCGCAGGAGCCGGCCGAGATCCGTCCCGCCGACGTCCCGCGTGAGGCGCAGCGCCTCGACGATCCGGTCGGCCACGGGGTCGGCGAGGCGGACCTTGAGCGCGTCGAGACACTCCCCGAACCGGCCGGTCGCGCGGTAGTCCTCGGCGAACGCCGCGAACGGCTCCCGGAGCTCGACGGGCCCGCGGTCGCCGAGCTGGCCCAGCGCCTCGGGGAGCGAGAGCCCCGCGCGGATGCCGGACCCCAGGTGGTCGACGATCTCCGGCCACACGTCCCGCAGCTGGGTGCGCCGCCGCCGCGCGCGCCCGCGGACGAGTGCGGAGGGCGCTGCGCACGCCATGAGGGCGAAGCAGGTCGCGATCGCGGGTGCCCGCGTCAGCGCCGACCCGGCCACCAGCACGACGATCCCGAGAGCCGCGCTCGTGGCCGCCAGCGCACCGGGCGTGACCTGACCTGCCCCCGCCTGCACGAGCAGGTCCTGCGTCCGGGCGTGCCAGCCGTCGCTCCGCCGCGTCCGACGCACGGGCGCCGCCCACAGCGACCACCACACGCAGCACAGCCCTGCGCCGAGCACGAGCCCCAGCACCACTCCCACGGCGCGCCTCAGCGCCCGGCGCGCAGCAGCGCGGGGAGGTCGATGCCGGCGCGCGCGAACCGCTCGACGTGCGGCGGGTACCCCTCGCCGCGCACGAGGGTCTCGCCCTGGCGGTGGAACAGGTCGGCGAGCTCGACCACCCCGTTCTCGACGCGGCCGGGGACCCCGACGACCTCGAGCACGCGGCGCCGGCCGCGCGCGTCCAGGCCGAGGTGGACGACCACGTCGATCGATCCCGCGACCGTCGGGACGACGAAGCGGTCCGAGACGTTCTCGCCGGCGAGGAGCGGGAGCGTGCAGAGCTTCGTGATGGCCTCGCGCGCGGAGTTGGCGTGCAACGTGCACATCCCGGGGACGCCGGCGTTCAGCGCCACGAGGAGGTCGAGCGCCTCCGCCTCGCGGACCTCACCGACCACGATCCGGTCGGGGCGCATGCGCAGCGCCTCCTTGACGAGCCGGCGCAGCGGGATCTCGCCCGTGCCCTCGAGGCTGGGCTGACGGCACTGCAGGCCGACGACGTCGCGGTGCAGGAGGCGCAGCTCGAAGACCTCCTCGCACGTGACGATCCGCTCGCGTGCGGGGATCGAGCCTGCGAGCGCACCGAGCATGGTCGTCTTGCCGGCCTGCGTGGACCCTGCGACGAGCACGTTCAGGCCGACCCGCACCGCGGCGTCGAGGAAGCTCGCGGCCGCGGGCGTCAGCGAGCCCAGCGTCACCATGTCGTCGAGGTCGCGCGCGCGGGCGACGTACTTGCGGATGTTGACGGCCCAGTGCTTGCGGGTGACGTCGGGGATGACCACGTGCAGGCGCTCGCCGCCCGGCAGGCTCGCGTCCACGAACGGGCTCGACAGGTCGAGCACGTATAATCGACACTATGCGAGTCGCCATCTACGCTCGAATGTCCGCGGACCGAGAGGGCCGAGAACTCGCTGTCGCACGCCAAGAGGAGGACTGCCGCGCCCTGGTCGACCGGGAGGGTTGGCACGTCACCGCTGTCTACATCGACAACGACATCAGCGCTTCGACAAACGGCACCAAGCCACGACCGCAGTACGCCGAGATGCTTCGCCGAGCGGATGCCGGCGAGTTCGATGTCATCGCGGCCTACAGCAACAGCCGGCTCACCCGGCGGCCCAGGGAGTTCGAAGACCTCATCGAACTCCACCTGCGCCGCCGCATCAGGTTCGCCACCGTCGTTTCCGGAGAGGACGATCTCGCTACAGCCGATGGGCGGATGACGGCCCGCCTCAAGGCCAGCATCGACGCCGCCGAAGCTGAGCGAACATCCGAGCGCGCGAGGCGAGCAAAAGCGCAGGCTGCCGCGGACGGTCGCCACCGGGGCGGTCCGCGCCCGTTTGGCTGGGAAGCCGACGGCATGACGGTCAAGCCCGAGGAGGCCGCGGCACTGCTCCAGGCAGCCCGCCATGTGCTGGCCGGACGGACGCTCGCCGCCATCGCGCGCGAACTAAACGACGCCGGTGTCCTGACGACGACGGGTCGGACCTGGACGTACTCAGCACTGCGGACCGCCCTATGCCGCCCGCGTAACGCCGGGCTCGTCTCGCGCGGCCGGGGCGATCGCCCCGGCATGGAGCTCGTCGGGGCGGCTCAGTGGCCAGCAATCATCCCTGCTGAGGTATGGCGCGCCACTCGGGATGTCCTCCTAAACCCTTCGCGGCGCCTTCAGCGGGGCAACGAGCGGAAGTGGCTGGGGTCCGGGTTGTACCGGTGCGGGCTGTGCCCGATGGAACTCGGGAGCACGCTTCGCGTCGCGCCGTACAAGAGTGCCAGCGGTAGGCGGTGGCTTTACAGGTGCACCACGTCCGCGCACCTCACTGTGTCGCAAGACTTAGCCGATGACGTCGTGGTTGAGACGGTGCGTGCAAGGCTTGGACGGCCCGACGTAGCCGCGGTGCTTGCATCACCGGCTGGCGAGAGTGCGGCAACTCCACTACGCCATGAGCGCGCGGCCCTCTTGGCGCGGCTCGCGAACTTCGAGACGGACTACGCCGCCGGACTGATCGACGGTCGGCAGTTGGCCGCGGCGTCGAGCACCGTCCGGAGCCGAGTTGACGATCTGGAGCGCGAGCTCTCCAGACTCGTCGATGGGGGACCCCTCTCGGCTCTCCAGGCGTCGCCCGACCCGGTCGCACTCTTCGACAGCGCGACCCTCGACACGCAGAGGGCGATCATCGATTCCTTGCTTGTTGTCACGGTGAGGCCGGCGGGGCGCGGGCAGAAGCTCGGGCCGGAGCGGATCTCGATCAGTTGGAGGTCATGACGGGACACCGTCAGCGCTCGTCCGGTGCGCCGGTCGAGCGCAATATCGTCCGCCATGCGAGAAGTTCTGTACTGACATCTGGATGCCGCGCCTCTGACCTGCGTGTATGCATGCCACTTTACACGGTGAACGGTTTGCGGATACTATGCGCGCCGCTTCGGCTCCGTTAGCGTCTTCGGTGTACCCACTCGCCGCACGTGCCGGAGCCACAATGACCACCCCCACCCCCTCTTCGCCCGCCTGGTTGTCCGTGGCTGAAGTCGCCCGGACCTACCGATTGCCGCCGCGTACCGTCCACGACCTCGTCGCTGCGGGCACCCTGCCCGGTTTCAAGGTTGGCCGCGGTATCCGTATCCCCGTCGCACAGCTCGACGAGCGCATCCGCGGCGCAAAGGTCATTCACCGAATGAGCTACGCCGCTTCCGCTGCGGAGGCTCCGCCCTTGACTGCCGCTCAGCGCGACCGTTTGCGGACCCTGCTCCGGCCCGACAACACCCTGTGAACCGAAGCTCGCTGCGGTGCGGCCACCGCCAGCGTCAGGCAGACGCCAGGACCACGGCGACCCTCGCCGGGGAGCCGGGCGACGAGTCTGCGACCGTTCACGCCGTGGTGCGCGGCGGCGCGGTTGTCGCCAACGTTGACGGCGCTCTCCACGCCTGGGCCACGACATCCGACCCAGCGCACGACGTCGTACTTCTCCTGCGGGCGAAGGGCTTACGCCCTCTCGAACCGGTAGTTCTGAGCGGAGACGCCTCTTTCACTTGCCGACTGAGCCCGGTGTGCGCGCGCTCCGTGCGCGCGGAGTACCGGCGCCGATCTGCAGCCCGGCGGCGCATCCCCGTTGGCGCATTGATCCCGATCAGGCTGGCAACGTGACGCCCCGCACTTCCACTGTCCGCAGCGCAACCAGTTGGCGCGTCGATCTGGGCGCAAGTCTGAACGCACCGTCCCATGAGGAGAACTTCTTGATGACGCCCATCCCCTCGCTTGCCAGCCTTGATCACTCGGTCGGTGACCACCAGTGAGCGTCGAAGCGATGTCCGCTGTCCTGCACCACTCCCGGGCAACTCGCACCGCCAAAGTCGTCCTGCTGGGGATCGCAAATCACGCTGGCGATGGCGGCGCATGGCCGTCCATCGCGACGCTCGCCAAGTATGCGAATGCTGACGAGCGAACCATCCGGCGGGCGCTCCGAAGCCTTGAGGCGTCCGGCGAGGTAGTCACCCGTATCAAGGCCGGAGGCACTCCCGGCTTCTCGGACTACTGGCGAACCAACCTCTACGAGGTCACCGTGACCTGTCCCCCGTGCTGCGACCACACTACTGCGCACCGGTGCACAGCCGGCGCGACATGCACCACGCACAGCACTGCACGTCGCGCTGACGCAGGGGGCTATGCGGAGGGAGGGGTCACTAGTGACCCCAGCTCAGGGGGCGCGTCGACCCCTACCCCGGGGGTCCTGACGCCCGCTAAACCGTCCGATGAATCACACAATGAACCGTCATCCGCTCCGGTCGGGCATCACGCTGGCCCGTCGGGCGATCGTCGCGCCGCCGCGAAGGCCCATGTGACGCGCTTCGTTCAGGCCGCCCATGACTTGGGCTTCACCCGGAATGAGATCGAGCGAGAGATCGGTCTCCTCGGTCGGTGCGCCAGAGTTGCGATCGACGCTGGAGCGACGGACGAGCAGGTTGCGGACGCCGTAAGCGCGACACTCGCGTACCTCGCCGAGGACCGACACGCGGACGTGCTCACCGCTTTTAGCGGCCTGATTGAAGCGTGGCGCCTGGCACCGTGACGATCGCGTACGGCCTGGACTGTCGTGCACCCGCGCTCACCTTCCGACTCGTTAGCGCAGGAGCTACGCTCACGTCAGTCCAGTGAGAGGGGTCGATAGGTGAGCGAGCAGCCCGGGAACGTGGGGATGGAGCCGCCGCCCGACACGTCGTGGATGGCCAGCGAAGAAGTTCGCGAGGCGCCGCGTGACGCAGTGGCGTCCAAGGCGCTGAGGGAGCCGAACGCCGGCACGTGAGCACTCAGGGCCAGACCTACTACGAGTACGTGCTCGCCGAGTTGGCTCGAGAGCATGAGAGGCGCTCATCGGCGCAGTCTCGCGCTTCTTCACTAGGAAGTTTCGGCAGCGGTGCGGTCGCTCTAGCGACCGCGGCCCTGACGCTCAGCCTCGGTAACGACTACCGCGTCTCCGCGTGGGGTTCGGCCCTGCTCGCTCTAGCGCTTGGTGCGTTCCTCGCCTCCACGGTGATGGCCGTGCATGTCTTCGCCGTGGGGCAGCGCTACGAGGTGTCGAACGAGTGGACCCTGCGAGAGTTGCTGACGTCCCACTGGACAGACAGCGAGCCGGCGGCGCGCAATCACGTCGCCAGCGCCGCGGTGTCGACCCTCATTGCGCTCCGCAGCGGCAACAACGGTGGGGCGGACCGCCTGGCCGTCGCTGGCTACCTCCAGGCGGGCGGCTTAGGGCTACTGACTGCCGTTGTCGTCGTCGAGTACGCCCACATGCTGAGCCAGTAGCCCTCCAACCCGATCGGGAGCGTTCCGCTCCGCGACGCTAGCGACCGACTCGAACAGGATGAGGTCGTGAGCACCGCACAGCCGACCAGAGTCGACCTTCACGCAGCGAAAGCAATGCTCGAGGAGCTCATCGCTCAACTCGAACCTCGGGCAGCCGAGCGCGCGTACCTGACAGGCGCAGTGGACGCGCTCGCCCTGCTACTTCGGGGCACGCCGCAGGAGAACTCCGGCCAGATCGACTGACCTGGCGTACACCAAGGGTTCCCTTGTTGTATGCTCGACGCATGGCAAGACGCCCCAACACCGGACGAACCCGCGCGCTGGCACTGGCATACCTCCGGGTCTCGACAACCGAGCAGGCCGATCTCGGGGCATCGCTCGACGCGCAGCGGACGGTTCTCGCAGCTGAGGCCAGACGTCGAGACTGGGACATCGAGTTTGTCAGCGACGCAGGCACTTCCGGAAAGGTCGCCCCGGCGAAGCGCGACGGCTTAGGCCCAGCGCTCGAAAGACTCGACCGCGGCGAAGCTGATGCCTTGCTCGCCGTCCGTCTCGACCGAGTCTCGCGCTCGGTTGCGGACTTCGCGGCGCTCCTCGACCGGGCGCAGAGGCGCGGTTGGGGCGTTGTCCTTCTGTCGCCTGCGCTCGACCTTGCGGACCCGTCTGGGCGGTTCGTGGCCAATGTCCTTGCGAGCGCGGCGCAGTACGAGCGAGACCTGATCGCCGCCCGAACCCGCGAGGGCATGGCGCAACGGCGCGCCGAGGGCGTCCACCTGGGGCGCAGGTCTGCTGTGCCCGAGGACGTGAGGCGCAGAATCATCGCTGCGCGCGCGGCGGGCACCGCGTACGCGAAGATCGCCGATCAACTAAATGCCGACGGGGTGTCCACCGGTCAGGGGGCGCGACACTGGTACCCGTCTTCGGTGCGCGCGGTGGCGCTCGCACAGGCGCGATGAGGGCGTAGGTGCCATTTCTGCCATGCTCTACGCGCACACGCGCGAAGTAGGGGCGCACAACGTACGTGAATGGCAGGCGATTTGCAGCGCCGGCAGCAAGTCACCTCGACGCTTCACGCGGTGAGGTCAATCTGCGAGCCAGCTGCGACCATGCGCGGAGTACTGGAGGTGGCCGTTGGAACTGCCGACTACAGCAACAGACATTTCGATCGCGCAGCATGGACACGCGGGGCTGCCCACGCGACAGCCCCCTCCCGGGTCGTTCCCCGCGCCCCCGCAATCAAGCCTCTATCTTCCGCTTCGTCCGGCGACAGAATGCCGACTCAGTAAATGCTGCGCGGTGAACCCGAAGTGATCTAGCAACTGAGCAGTGCGCGCTGGATCGCGAAAAGCATCGTCCTGCGCCAGCGCCGTTGCCAATTTCGCTAGCGCGTCCCTCGTCGCAGTGAGCGTTTCCAACGTTATCACGCGGCATCTCTGCGGCATGGCGGCTTTGCTGTCAAACGTGGACCACGGGTGAACCAAGACAGGCGTTCCTGTCGCCAACGCATACTGCTCCTTGAACCAATCCATGGAGTTCGAGAGCTGCTTAGCATCATCCTTATAGACGGGGTGCTCCTTTGCGCCGCTCTTGTCTTCGATCACGAGGAAAGATCCGTCATTAAGTGCCCATAGGTTGTCGGGGCCGCGACCGATCTCCCGCTCCGGCCGCTGACCAGCGAAACCGAGGTGGAAAGCGAGGTCCTGCATCGCGGCTTCGAACTGCTCGGTACGCGGTCCCCAATTCAGGTCGCTGAGGAGGGCATTGAACCCCAGCCGGAGCTCTCCGCCACTTGAGTAGCGCCCCTGCAACCAGGAAGATGCTGCAGCACCCTGCTCATGAGTAGGTGTTCCCAACTTGGCATAAGAGACACCAGTTGCCGGACGCAACAGCGCCCGGTTGTTCTCGTTCGCGGCTCTCTGCGTCGACTGGGCTGCGATGGGATCTACGGAGTGCTCGTACATCGCCAACTCCTGCAAGAGCTGCCCCCGCAACACCTTATCCGCATTGGTCGCTGTCAGCGCCGGCTGAAGCTTGTCAGGCGCCTCGTCGAGCCGGCCACTGGCGGCGGCATCAAAAGCCGCTCGTCGGGCGATCGTTACCTGGTCGACACTCGAGGTGGTGTAGCGCAACGTGGACAGGCGCGACCGAGTCGCTGCCAGCCAGCCCGTGTCGCGCCCCAAAACTTGGTCGATCACCGCCCGGAGCTCCTCCAACCCTTTCCCTCGGATCGCCGCCGCGACTTCGCGGGACAACTGCATTTGCGCCCGGGTGGCGGGAGACAGGGCTTCCTCCGCTCCAGCACGCAGCAGGCGCTCCGTCAGCCGCGAGCCGAGGAGCAATACAACACAATGGTCGTCATTCGACCGGACCGCCCGGCCCATCCCCTGTTCGATGCGCTGAATCTGTCGACGTAGAAGCGCGATTGACCCTGTGAGTTGCGCCTCGTCGAGTCGATCGAGCCCACCTAGCGCCTCAGGCAGCCCATCGACCACAAGAACGTGACAAGCGTCGTCCGGAAGGTCCACGCCGTCGTAGCGATTTACTAAAACCACGAGACCGATCCGCGGGTTTGCCCGTAGCCTCTCGATCCCCGCTTTGATCGAATCCTTGTCTAGAACTTCCGCCCCAAGCTTCTCCCACACCTCGGCGCGGTTCTTGCTGGGAACGATCACGACGACGTTGCGCTGCTGAGCGATCTCCGCGACGAGCCCCCTGACCTCATCCGCCGTCGCATCTGGTACCACCTCCTCAGGCATGAGTATCAGACGGTCCCCGATGTCGCCCGCGTTCGCAGGGGCGACCGGCGAGATAATCGTCGCCGGGTCGGCGTCAAAATCTTTCACCAACACACCGTCGTCCGCCAGCGTCGCTGTGAGATACACGCGCCGCCTCGCCTTCGCAAAGCCGGTGACCACATCGATCGGGAGGTGGTCGGGAGCAATCTCGACACCGTCTGCGGTGAAGACGGCTCGGCACCACGGGAGAACGTCGACAATCAGTGGCCACGAGAAGCAGTACGGCGCCGCGTCGGTGATCGGGTGAACGATCTCGAGGACCTCACGCTGGCGGTCCTGCCAGACCCAGTACGGCACTTGTAATAGCGCGGACCGCCGGCCAGCGGCGAGATCAAGCATGCCATTTTGGCTCTGCTGCTCGAGAGTTCCGCTGAACAAGTCAAGAAGCTGCTTGTGAGCGGGGCTATCGGCAGGGATCTGCAATCGGAAGACCTCTTCGGCCCTAGCGATGCACGTGTGAGCATCGTCGATGACCACGGTGCCCAGCTCGAACCGCGGCGCCTTCGGGGAGGACCCGCCAACCCCAAAGACAGACTGACCGTTCACCAGCTTTTGAAATACGTCCACCAGGATCGCGCGCTTGGCTTTGAAATCGTAACTGTCCGCGTCTGCCGTGACGTTAATTCCCAGCGCGGCGGCTTCTGACCTTACTTGTTCAGCGAGGTAGTGATCTGGCACCAAGTACGCAACCGGGCCTTGCCCTTCTTCCAAAGAACATTGGGCAATGAGGAGACCCACCACCGTCTTGCCGCCGCCGGTGTTCAGCTTCACGACCAGGTCACGCTCGGCCCGCCGTGCTGACCACTGATCGAGGATTTGGTCCTGCGGTCCGCGCAAGTATTCGTATCCGCGGCGACGCGGAAGGGCCGCGAACACGTCCCGTGGATGACGGGGTTGCTCATCTGACGGTCCCGCTTGCTCGAACCTCGAGAAGTCAATACCCATGATCCCCCCCCGCTGCGGCTTCACTGCCGGACGCTCGGAGTGTATGAGCATCGGCGTCGTCGTGAGTGAGTAGTGCGCGACCATCTTCAGCCCGGCAGGGTGAAATTCGTGGCGCCAGACCTCTCTAGCCCGTCGGGACAGCAGCAGCCACGCACCGACCGTGCGGGTACGAGAACGACGGGCTGGCGCTGAACGACCAAGGGGCTGCGGCGATTCGGCGCGGCTACGAGGTGGTGACGGAGGTAGTGCGGCCCCACTTGCCGCGGAAGGGCCACCAAGGCACGGCTGAGCAACCCTCACTGAGCGTTGCTGTGGGTGGTTCGGTGCATAGTCCGGGGCCATGAGCACACCCGCCCCGCCGACCCCGGATCCTCCGGCCGCCCTCGCACTGGCCATCGCGCTCGCTGACCTCCAGTACTTGCACAGTGCGCTCATACGACCGAACGACCCGACGAGCGGCTGGCTGTTCGTCCAGTGGGCTGTGATGACCTCCTACGAGGCGCGGCCCCACATCGCCGCAGCAATCGGGGTCAAGCAGAGCGCCGCCGCGTGGGACGTCGACATGGCGACCGCTGCCCGCATGGCGGGGAAGTTCTTCGACGACAAGAAGCGCACTATCGAGGATCTGGCCGACTACTTCGACCGCCTGCGCGCTAGGAACCGTGAGCAGTTCTTCCCGGCCGATCGCCCCTTCGGCCGAACATTCGACTTCCTGCGCACCGACCTAAGCGTTCTGCTCTACGACGACATCCCGATAACGACCTCGATCGGTGGGTTCTTCTCCATCGGCGCCAGCCCCGACGAGTCTCTCGCGTCCACTGCGCTGGGTCCCCGGCTGGCGAAGTTGACCGAGGAGGTCGGCAGACTGATGCGCCAGCTCAACGCCGAATTGACGCATGCCGGACCGGTGCCGTTCGAGGCAAGTCGCTTCGCAGCGAGAGATGTCAACACCGGCAAGCTCAGCGACACGGTCTTCGAGGGCATGTTCGACACCGCGATGGCCCTGGCGATGCTGACGATCCAGGGTTCGGCCCGCGCGGCTCACCACCTGTCGCACAGCACGTGCTGTGCGCTGTGTGTCTTCGCGGCGCTGAAGCACCGCTACGTCGTGGCGTACCAGGCCCTGGTCTCGCTGCGCCGCTTGCGTACGGACTCCGCACTGCCGCCGTCCGCCCGCACGATCATCGACGCCGTGCTCGACACCCCCGAGTGCGCTCACATGCTCACGGACGGATACCGGCGCCTGCGCAACGGCTGGCTACACCTCGGGTTGAGCGACGTCCCGCACGACGGCAACACGCTCTACCTGTCACAGATGATCGAGCACTACACCGGCGGCGAATCCGTCGCTCGAGTGGTCGCAGTCACCGACACGGCGCTCGGCGTCGTCGCAACCGCACTCGACGAATGGTGCATGCGCCCTAAGATCGCGTCAAAGCCCTTGGCATCGATCCTGCACGTGCCCCACTGAGCACTGATTCGACCGCGCGAGCAGGCCCGACTGACGCTCATTCAGTCACCGGATCGTGGTCCCCAGGGCGTCGACCGCCTCCATCCAATCTGGCGGCTCTTCGTCAAGAGTCCGGCCCGTGCTGGACATCCTGATGGCGACGTCTCGCGGCTCGGGCAGCCTCTCCGGGATCAGCGTCGCGTCGTCGGGGTGATGGAACAGCCACTCGGTTGAGTTGCGGATGGTGCCTTCGTTGAGCGAGCGTGCAATGGCTGTCGTGCCGACCTGCTGCGAATCGCAGGCTCCCGAACGGATCTTCTGGACAGGGACGTTGTTGTCCATGAAGGGCTCTGGGTCACCCATCACGAGGGCGACCTTCCGGGTCAGGGCGATCGTGATGCCCTTAGCGTTAAGGAAGCCGACTCCCATCGAGGACGGGGCCTCGGGGTCTCGCACGAGGCACACCGGGGAGTCGGAGGTGATCAGCGAGCGGCGATCGAACGTCACTAGGCACCAGGGTCGCCCGACGATGTACGGCAGGAGCGAGATCGCGTCCTCGAACATTTGCTCGATGTGCGCCGCCTTCGCCCACGGAAACGGCGGGCCGTCGGGGCTTGTCGCCCGCTTCCAGACAGCGTTCAACTCCACGTCCGTGAGCTTGCTTGCCGTGTGGCTCTCCAGGGCCTCGCGCAGCGCCGGCTTACCGTTCAGTGCGATCTCCATCCGGCGCATCTGGCGAGCGAGGTACTCGACGGTCCGACGCTGGATGGGCGTGCGCACCATCTGCACCGCGAGGTAGAACCCGAGCCAGGTGCGGTCCTCCTGCCCGAGCGGCCATGACCCGCTGGCGGCCTGCCTGATGGCTTCGGCAGCGGCGCCTTCGATCTCGCCGAGCGCCTTCTCGACGACGTCCTCGCCGTCCGGGTGCCCCTCCACGCTGTAGAAGTCCGTCACGACCGATGCGTGCCTGACCGACTGTGTGAAGCGTCGCGATCCCGGGAGACGCACAGTGGTGATGCGCTCACCGTCCGCGAATCCCCGTAGGAAGAACCGCGGCACCGTGTGGTGCCGCCTCGCGATCTCCGCCGATCCGCCCTCGTTCACGGCACAGACGGTAGACGACGATTCCGACACCGCGGCTGAACTGGGCGTCCGCTACTGGGCCGCCGGCGTCGGTTCGTGTAGCCGAAGGTTGGCCAGCGCCGCACCGACATCCTCGGCATGCGGCAGGACAAGACCGTCATGGCCGCTGGGGAGGCCGCGCAATTCGGCGACCGCCTTGGCGCGGTCGGCGGCCAACTCGACGCCTCGGTCGCCGCTCTCTGCCCACCACCGATCCACGGCGTCGCTCTCTGCCCGATCCGCCCATTCCGAAGCGATCTTGGCGAGGTAGGCGTCAGCGGTAGCGACGCGGACGAGTGCGGGCCATACATCGCCCGGATCTGCGACGGCCAGCTTCTCGGCGCGGGAGCGGACCTGTAGCGCAAGCGGGTGGGCTGCACCGAGTTCGTTGGCCACGGCGGCCCACTGCGCAGCCACCGCACGCGTCACCGGTACCGCGTCGCCCTCCTGGGCCCGAACGCCGACTGCTACGGCGTCCTCTGCCGCGGAGTGCAGTTCACCAACCGCCGAACACCGGTCCTCGATCGCGCGGGCGTAACGATCGGCGGACTTGCTGGCGCGAACAGCTGCGAACGACTCCGTCGGATGCTCGCGCTGGTTCGTCGCGAGCGCAGCGAGCACATGCGTCAATAGACGGCGGTCGTCGTCCTGCGAAGAGATCTGCGCCATCGCTGTGTTCCTCCCTGAGCTGTCCTCGCGACGAACCCGCTCGCGGGTGGCGATCACGGTAGGCAGCGGCCCCCGACGGAGCCCGGTGTCGCGAGAGCGGTCAGTACATGTAGTCGTCGGGCACCGCTTCGAAGAGTCCTTCGACGTAGTCCTCCGTCACCGCAAGCATGTTGAGTTGCTCGTCGAGCAGTTTCGCGAGGGCCGGGAAGTCGGCGTTCTCCTGGGTGTCGGGCAGTTGGCGTGCGTAGCGAAAACTCATGCCGGTGCTGTCTGCTTCGTGCAGCAGCGCGATGGTCGAGATCACCTCGGCGGGGAACTCCTCCTCCAACTCCAGGGCGTTGAAGTGCTCCAGCAACTCGTCGAGAAGCGGTTGGAGCTTGTGGCCGTGTTCGAAGCGCAGGCGACGCGCGACCGTTTTCGCTGCGAGCTTGGGGTTGTCAGGTTCGCGGTACCGGCGTCGGGTGCGGGCGAGGTACTTGATCACGTGCTTGAGCCGAAGCTCATACGCGTGCCGGTAGAGCAGCAGGAACGGTAGAAGGATCGTGTCGTCGATTGGGTTTCCGCGGAACGTCGAGGCCAGCCTGTTCGCCGACTCGTGGTACGCCAACGCGTAGTCGTCGTCCCGCTGGTAGGGGTACCGCACGATCAAGTTGTCGTACGACGTCGAGGGCATCTCCAGCAGCAGACGAATCGGCTGCGATTCCTCTGCGTCGGCCTCGGGTTCGTCTGGAACTGCCATGCTGCGAAGGTACTCCGAGTGCCGGGTTCTGCGGGGCTCGCAACGCGTGCACCATGGCGCTGATTCGCGAGGTACGTCGTGACCTCGGTACCGCGCCCCCACCCAGCGACGTATCTCATCGACGACTGGCTCCCCTGCGACGACCCGGCGTGCGTGAACGGGAGCAACCCCGTGTGCGACGTCGACCACCGGCCCGCGTGCATACTGCGGCGGCTGCTCCTCTGCGACCCGTGATCGACCGTCGCGAGCCTCTGACGTGGCCAGACGTCAGCCCGTAGGCTCGGCAGCATGGATCGGCTTGGGCGGGGGTGGGGTGCCGGTGGTTGCGCAGACTGAGAGCCCCGTCACGCCTGACGTCGTCCGGTGGGCAATCACCGAGGACGGCCGCACCCGGGAGGCCCTCGCGGACGCGCTCCACGTCTCCATACACGAGCTCGACGCGTGGCTGATGGGGAACAGCTCGCCGTCGCGCGGACAGGTCTCCGACCTCGCGCGGGTGCTGCGTCGTCCCCGCGCACTGTTCTTCCTTCCGGCCGCTCCGGAGCAAGCGACGACCCCGCCCGCGTTCCGGCACCCGCCGGGCGACACCCGAGACGTGGGTACCCGCACGCTGCGCGCGTACCGGCGAGCGCGTCGAGTGCAACAGGCCGTGGCCTGGGCTCGCGGTGGACACACCATCGACATGCCCATGGCGTCCAAGTCGGCCCCACCCGAGCGCGCAGCCGCCCAGATCCGTGCGTGGCTCGGCGTCTCCAATGAAGACCAGTCCGGCTGGGGCGACGACCGCGCTGCCCTGGCCGCCTGGAGGGCGGCACTCGAAGAGCGCGACGTTCTGGTCTTCTCGCTGGAGATCGGAGAGGACGAGGTTCGCGGTTTCTCGTCGTGGGACGCCGTCGCCCCGATGCTCGCCGTCAACGTCAGCAGCGTCACGCCAGCGGCGCGCATCTTCACGCTAGGTCACGAGCTCGCGCATCTCGTGTTGAGGAGCGACGCCGCGTGCATCGATCAGCCTCCGACCAACGGGAGCGCAACGAGACGCATGGATGATGCCGAACGGTGGTGCGAGGAGTTCGCGGCGGCGCTTCTCATGCCGCGGGACGCCGTCGCCAGCGTCGCACGGGAGCGTCGCTTCGCGTCGCCAGCGGGTATCGCGGAGGTCAAGGCCCTGATGTCAGCCTTCCGCGTCAGTGCTCGCGCAGCCGCTCTCCGGCTCATCGACTTGGGTCTCGCGGAGCGTTCTCTGTACGGGGCCGTCATCACTCAGTTCGCGCCGAAGAAGAAGGAGCCGGCCAAGACCACCAACTTCCGCCGCCCGTCCCGATCGACGAGCCGGATCCGCGAGTACGGCGGTCGCACCCTCGCCACGGTCCTGTCGTCAATCCCGGAGACGGACGCGATGTCTGTGCTGCGAGTGGACTGGGACGACGTCCGTAAACTTGCCGACGAGGTTCCTGGTGTCCGCGCATCCTGACTCGGCGCTCAGCCGAGTCTGCGTGATCGACTCAAGCGCGATCATCGAGGCCAAGAAGTTGGTCCCTCTTGCTCGCCAGTGGGAGTTCTTCGAGGGCCTGACGACGCTCCTGCGCGCCGGCGTGATCGCGTTCCCAGCACAGGTGCGGTCCGAACTGGTGGCTGTGAAGTACCCGGACGCACCGGGCGCATGGATCGCCGGGCACCGTGGAGACCTGCGGCATCCCCAGCCCGGGGATGCCTTGCTTACACAGGTCCTCGGCGTCGCCCCAAAGCTCGTCGACGTGTTGAGCGAAGACGAGGCCGCCGATCCGTACGTGCTCGCCATGGCTCTCGCGATCCGAGAGCGGCATGCTGGTGTCGACGTCGTCGTCGCCACCAGCGACTATGTCGATCGCCTGCCGCTGAAGTCGTCGCTCGCGTCGGCCTGCGACCTGATGGACGTCGAGTGGATGAAGCCGGCGGAGTTCTTCGAGTGGGCCTGGGACGAGATCGAGTGGCGGACGGCCGCGACTGAGATCGACGTCGAGAACGAGATGCCCGACGAATACGACGATGCGTTCGCCGAGACGTCACCGGGCGACCCCCTCTGACCTTCGGGCAGCTGCGTGCCGAGTTCGCACGAGCGACCGTGAAGTGTCGCAGCGGCGCCGGGCCGCCTCCGGTCCGGGACGGTCATGCCCCATCCTGCATGTACGGCTCGTCACCACCTCTAGGCGGGGGCACCGGAGACGAGCGCAACCATGTCTCCCCGCAGTCGAAGCACTCGTAGTCCCCTGAGTCCTGACCGAGGAGGATCTCGCGCCGATAACGCGGGTGCGAGCAGAGCGGCTGCCCCTTGGCGATCCACTCATCCCGAGCCTTCTGGGCCTCGCTCCTCCACCTCATGTGGTGACGCTATCGATCGTGCCGAGGTGTCCGGATTACCCTCGCGTCGCCGACGCCTCGCTCCTCGGGGGCTGGTTTTGATGCTAGCACCGTCTGGATCGCGGCACGGCGGGCGCGGATACGCCGTGGCGCTTCCCGATCGGCGGTCCCGTTGGTGCGAACGCCCGCCTATCAGGCCCGGCGACGCGGAGCGTGTCGCGCTCGCGGAGCGCCTCAGAAGGTGCGAGCCCTGCAGCGTCACGTCCTGCGCACGGGTCGATCGTCGCCTGTCGGCGTCGGGTATCCGGAGGCGTCTCGTTGTTCGGTCGCGGCAACGTACGGCGCAGGCTCAACACCTTGTCGCCAGACGTCACCGCAATGGACCCATGCCGCACCCAACCGCCACCGGCTGTCGCGCATCTCGACCCGCACCAGCGTCCTGGTCCAGCCCAGCGCGACCGTGTCCACGAGCTCGACGCCGTCATGCTCCCACTCGAGCCGGACAGTGACGAGAATGGGCAGGTCGGCGTCTGTTTGGGCGCGCAGCGGCGGCACGTCGTAGCCGTTGGCGAGACCCTGCCAGCGCGGGGAGCGCCAGTGCTGCGCGACGCCGCGCGCCGCGGCGACGTCGGCGCTCGCGGTGCTCATGGGGTCATGGTGACTCTCGGGTACGACCGCTAGGCCGTTTGGGTGCTCCCCGTGGGCGGCCGATGAGACGGTGCCCGCGGCGCAGCCGGCACCGGGTCGGCTTGCACCCCAGGAGGTGGGTTGGATGTTTCGGACGATCGTTGCCGGTGTGGTGGGATTGGTTGCTCGCGTAGCACTTGCGCTCCTTGCCGCCGTGCTGACGGCATGGGTAGCGATGGCGGTGCTGCACTACACCGCCGGAGCACTGATCGCACGGCCGTGACCGTCGCATCGCGGGCGGCGTTCCCAACGACGGGCGCTGCACGCGACCCCGGTGGACGGTCGAGGGGACCTGCGAAGTCAGCATGACCTCGTATCAGGGCCCTCTCGCCATTGGACAGCCCTCCCGGTGACCTGGCCACGGATCTTCACCTCGAGATCGAGATAGTCCCGTGCCGGCCACGCACTTGAGTGATCCGGTCACCCCGGCACGTCGGTGTACCGTCTCCGTCGAGCGTCCGCCGCGACGCGCGGCGGGAGGGGGACGACGATGACGTCGTCAGATGAAGGAGCGGGCACTTGGGAGCGCGCCGCCTGGGCGCTCCGCCTCGATGCCGACGATCGGCCGGAGATTGCACCGCTGCCGAACGACTGCTGGCTGACCCAGCTCGGACTGAAGGGGCGTTTCGCTGACACGCCCAAGTTCGATGACGTCCGGGAGGGCCGACCGCCGGAGTACGACGTGTCGACGATCCGAGGCCAGCTCACCATCGAGGAGGCTGCGATGTGGGTTGTGGCCCGACCGGCACAACGGAAGGACGCCGTTCGTTCCTTCCATGGGGAGCGTCTGACTGAGGCCGAGTACGTGTACTGGTCCTCACCAACCGAGGCCATCCCTGGACATGCGAGCGTCGGTAGCCCCGTACCAGGGGCAACTCAACCGGTCGAGTGCCGACGATGGTGGTCCAGAGAGGGGCATGTAACACTGACAGAAGTTGCCGCACGTAGTAGCACAGAGGCGCAAGGAGGAGAGTAGATGAGACCTCGGTCGACCCGACGCGCCTTCGAGCAAGCGTACTCATGGATGAATCAGCCGCTCGGCAAGGTGCACATCCTCCGCTACATCGGCTCACAGCCGCTACAGGCGCTGATCGAGAGCCCTGGTGGCGCCGTGCTCGTCTGGTGTTTTGACTACGACCTCGACACAGGTGTCAGGCGCGAGCTCATCGTCTTCCTCACGGACGACGAGGTAGAAGCTGTCCTCGCGCGCGACGCGACCCGCGTGGGGATGCTCGAGCCGATCCGTCACAAGATGCGGTTCCGACATGGGTACGTGGCGCTTCGCGCTGGCGACAACGAGCAACGCGACGATGCCATCACTGAGTTCATGGTTCCTCTTCGGGGTTCCGAACATGACTTCTTCAGTGAACTGATGCGAGCGACTCGCGACCGAGCTGCCAGCGCGACTTCTCGACGGCGACCTCGAATGGATCACGCGTGGCGGAGCGGCGGCGAAGTGGTCGTCGTGGCGACCGCCGCTGGACTCCGGCCAGAGCGTGGGCGCCGTGGGCTCGAGCCCGCGGTCCTACGCCACAGCGAGCGGGTTGAGCGCGAGTTGCAAGACGCCTGACCGCCTCACTCGGCGCGCTTGCTGACGCCTGATCTAGTCGCGCGCCGCGTCGCTCAGCACTGGGCGTCGCAGTTGTGGAAGTCGATCCTCGACGCGCATGAGATTCCCCTCGTTGAGCGCGCAGGGATGCGGATCCGACGATCGCGGGTCCGGGCGCGACCTGACGGCTCAACTCTGGCACGTGGACCCCGACCGCCGCATCGGACGCAAAAGTGTCAGGTGTACTCGACAGGTCCGGCGTGTCTCATCCATGGCCTGCGGCGTGTCGGCCCCTCGGCCCACCGTCCCCGGGCATGGCACCTCACGCGGTCGACTGGTCCCGCTGGCGGCCGGCGCGCGGCGGTTGGGTGCCTGTCGGCCCAGACGCCTGTCCGCGCGGTCACGTGTGGGCGCAGGACGGCCCCACGCGGCCTCGGCAGGGCTGGGGTCGCGTGCACGTGCAGCCCTGCCCGGGGTCACACCCCGTGGAAGTGCCCAGGGTGCGGGGCGATGAGCGCGGCGGGGTGCCGGGACGTAACCCAGTGGTTAGCGCACGGCGTGCCGGCCGGCACCACCCTGACTGACCGGGGGGCGTGCTAACGCTGCTCACGACGACGAGCAGGATCACCCTCGGCGTCGCCGCAGGGTGTCGGAGCCGTCGAGTAGGTTCCGAGCCGGTTCGTACATCGGTCGTAAGAGGGTGAAGCTCAGTGGCGCGTTACTGGTGGGTCAATCAGGGGCAGTCGTTCAAACCCGAGCGCGCTCAGGGCATCCTTTGGGCTCCCCTGAGGACTGCGAGCGGTAGGACGCAACCGCACTGGGAAAGCATGGATCATGTTGCCGTCGGCGACGCGGTGCTCCATTACGCCGGGCAGACCGTGCTTGCCGTCAGCACCGTAACCACGGCCGCCGTGCCGAGCAGGCGTCCAGACGCTCTACCGTCCGAGATGTGGGAGCAGGACGGTCGTCTGGTTCGGGTCGACTACCGCGACGCAATCCGTCCCGTCCATCGCAACGAGCTGCCCCCGGGCTGGCGCACCCGTGAGCCTTCTGATGGGCCTTTCAAAGTCGACGGGGAAGTCAAGGTCGGGTACCTCTGGCCGCTTTCGGACACGTTCTTGCAGGACTTCCAGCGGCAGTTCGGTGACCGATTCCCGGTTGAGAACCATCCGCTGGCCCCCGACGCGTTCGTCCCTGCCGAGGCTCGCGAGTCGGCAGGGGACCTTCTTCGACGGCTCATCGGCGTCCCGCTCAGGACTGTGGCCGGGGCAACGAACACCGTCCTGGGTGTGCGGGGGGACAGTGCGATCGTCGCCACGGGCCGGTCGCCGAAGGGGCAACCAGTGCCGGTTCGAGATGTGCAGCGGGCCCTTGACCTCCTAGTGGAAGCTGGCTCAATCACGATCCACCCCGAAGACGTCGGCTACCGCAGCGCGTTCATCGGGGCCGCGCTCTCGACACTGCCGGGTGCTCGCATCTCGGGCGACTCGCCTCCCGAGCTCCGGCTCGTCGGCAATTTCTCTTCGGGTGTCGACGCTGCAACAGAAGCCACGCGAAGTTTAGGGGACTTCACTTTTCAGGGAGACCTTTCCGTGCCGGTCCTCGGTGTGGCGCGTGGAGAGCAGGGCAAGCTCCGCCAGAGGCTGTTCGGGAGCGCCACGAGCGCGAACTGCGCCGTGTGCGGTGAGCGGTTCCCCGTGCGCTTTCTCTGGGCGGCGCATATCAAGAAGCGCTCCGTGTGCAGTGACGACGAGCGCAGAGACCTCGGCAACATCGGGATGCCGGCGTGCGTCTTCGGGTGCGACGCGCTCTATGAGAGCGGCTACGTGGGTGTCGACGAGAGCGGGCATGTACGGGTCTCGTACGCCGACGAGCCGGCGGTGGCCGAACGCCTGGCCGGCCTCGAAGGGCGCGGCTGCCTGGCCTTCTCCGCGAAAAGTTCGGCGTACTTTGCCTGGCACAGAACGAACGTATGGCGGGGGCTTCCCTGACACAGGTCAGCGCCTCGGCGCGTTCCGGCACCGGTCGACGCTCGGCCGGTGCCATGCTCGGGTCATCACCGCCACGCGGCGGCGCGAGGGAAAAAATGGAGCGGCCACCCCGATGAACACACCGAGTCAGCCCGCACAGCGGCGGTCCATGTCTGAATTCCTAATGGCGCATTATGTGCAAGCCGCAGTCAGTGTCTCATTCGGACTTGCAGCCATCAAACTTCTCGCAGTATCGAACTACGACGTGACTGTTGCTGGGACCATCTTGTCCACTCGCGGCTGGGTGGTGACAACCTTCGCGGTGTGGATTCTTGTCCTACCGTCATTGCTTGTGCTTGGAGCGGCCAACGCGTGGGCATATCGGGCTGCATTTCTGGAAGCGAAGATCCCGCTAGGACCGATGCTCACTCATCTACCGAGCCTGATTCCTGCACTCTTTTTAGGATTGATGTTCATACAAGACTGGCTGGCTTTTGTTTTTAACGTCGTTACCTTTATTGCGTTCGTTTGGGTGGACACTTTGTTTCGGCGCAGGGCTAGGAAAAGTAGCGACGCCCAGGCATTGCCGCCTAAAGAGTTCGTGTCGCACCGTGGGAATGAAATCGCCGTGTCACTGCTGCCGGTTATGCTCGTGACGCTCCTTAATGCCACCGCAAGCGACAGGATGTGGCTGCCACTGGAGTCAGTTGACACATCGGCTAGCAAGGCTATGGCGGGCTACGTGCTCCAGATTGATGACACGTGGACGACACTTCTGCAGGAAGACACGCGAGCACTGCTCGTCGTGAAGTCAGACACGGTGCTGACTCGAACGGTTTGTCAAAGCAAGACCACTCCCCTGCCAGTGCTGCGGGCCATCGCTGAGCGGGCGCGCCCCCCTGCACCGACCCCCGATCCGTGCGAAAAGATTGCAGCACCATCCGGCGGCAGTTCTTCGTCATGACGCCACCCGCCGGGCAAACTTCCATCGCATCGGCTCTCATGCTCAGGCGAAGTAGCGGGTACAGCGTGGCGACACACCCTGCGTTGGGGAGGCGTGCCGGCCCTTCTACTACTCAAGCACCCGCGCGGCCCGTCCACCCGTCCCCCGGTCCTGGTCCCGGGTGATGCCTTGAGGGCCGCCAGCTCCGTCTGTGGGGCGTCGTGCGGCGTTCGTGTTCGATCCAGGACCTCGTCGCGCTGGAACACGGGCCACTGCCGCGCTGGGGCACCTTTAGTGTCAGGCTCCCGTACTCGACAGGTCGAGGCGTCGCCCCGAGGTCTTGAGCATCTGCTCGACGAGGTCGCGGACCTGCCCCTCGGTCAGGATCGTCGTGGTGAGCTCGGGCTCCCCGCGGCGTGCCACGAACACCTGCTCCGGGGAGTTGATCCAGATCTCCTCGACCTCCGGGTCGTCGAGGTAGCGCTGCAGCGGGCCGAGGCCGGCGACCGCGTCGAGCACCGCCTTGAGCGCCGCTGGCGGGTCGGCGAGCACCGGGACCGAGCCGAGCAGGCTGCGCTCGTCGTAGTCCGCGAGGACGTCGGCCACGAGCGCCTGGACGCCGCGCCGGTCCCGCAGCGGGTCCAGCCCACGACGGCGGATGAGCGCGCGCACCTCGGTCTCGAGGATCTCGACCCCGTCCACCTCGCCACCCCCTGCCGTCGCCGCGCTGCGCCGCCTCGACAATAGGGAGGATCCGGACACGCTGTCGCCGGTTGTCCACACCCCGGATCGCACGCTCGGGTGCGCCGGCGCGGACGCCGCGACAGCGGAGCGCCCGCACCCGCCCGGCCCGCTAGCGTGGTGACGTGAACATCCCAGCCCCGTCCGGACGTCAGTACCACCTCGCGCGCGGTGACCAGCACGCCACGATCGCGGAGGTGGGCGCCAGCATCCGCGAGTACTCGGTGGGTGGCCGCGACGTCGCGCTCCCGTTCGACAAGGAGCAGATCGCGCCCGCGTACTCGGGTGCCGTCCTCGCGCCGTGGCCCAACCGCCTGACCGACGGGCAGTACACGTTCGACGGCGTCGAGCACCAGGTCCCCGTCAACGAGCCGGGGCGCATGACGGCGCTGCACGGGCTCGTCTCGCACGCGCGGTTCACGCCCAGCAGCCCCGTCTCGGACACGTCCGTGACGCTCGAGCACGAGATCGTCCCGACGCTCGGTTACCCGTTCCCGGTGCGCGTGCGCGCGACGTACGCACTGACCGACGAGGGGCTCGAGGTGCTGGTCACCGCGACGAACCTCGGGCAGCAGGCCGCGCCGTACGGCGTCGGGTTCCACCCGTGGCTCTCCCCCGGCGAGGCGTCGGTCGACGACTGCACGATCCAGGTGGACGCCGCGACGCGCGTGCTCGTCGACGACCGCCTCCTGCCCACGGGCACCGCGCCGCTCGGCGCCGACGACGACATGCGCACGCCCCGCCCGCTCGCCGGCTTCGCGCTCGACGACGCGTTCGTGGACGTCGTCCGCGACGACGACGGCCTCGCCTGGATCAAGCTCGCCTCGCCCGACGGCCGCGCGTCCGCGGTCTGGATGGACGACACGATGGACACGTGGCAGGTCTGCACGGGCAACGACATCCCCGGGATCATGCGCCGCGGCGTCGCGTGCGAGCCCATGAGCTGCATCGCGGACGCCTTCCGGACCGGCGAGCGCCTCGTGCGCCTCGAGCCGGGCGCGAGCCACACCGTCCGCTGGGGCATGCGCCTGCTCTGAGCGCCGAGCCGCGCAGCACCTGATACGGCAGGGACGCGGGGACGGGACGATCCCCGACCCGCCCCGCCCCCGCCTCCCCCGACGCGTCGCATGTCCGGACGCCGCTCCTCTCGACCCGTCGGACGGCAGGATGCGCGCATGACACGAGGCACGCTCCACCACGTCGAGCTGTGGGTCACCGACCTCGGGGCCGCGGAGGCGAGCCTCGGCCGCCTCCTGCTGCGGCTCGGGTACACCGAGGCGCAGCGGTGGCCGACCGGCGTGCGGTACGAGCTCGGCGAGACCTACCTCGTCCTCGACGCCGGCCCCGACGTCACGGGGCCGCACGAGCGCACGCGTGCCGGCCTGAACCACCTCGCGTTCCACGCGGGGAGCGCCGAGGACGTCGACGCACTCACCGAGGCCTCGCTCGCGGACGGCTGGACGCTGCTGTTCGCCGACCACCACCCGTTCGCGGGCGGCCCGCAGCACCGCGCCGCCTACCTCACGGACCTCGCCGGCTTCGAGGTCGAGCTCGTGGTGAGCGACGGGACGACGCCGGCGTGACACCGCCCGTCCGCTGCGCCCGCGCGGGTCGTCGGACGCCGGCGGGCCGGCGTCAAAAGCCGAGCCCGGTGTCGAGTGCCGCCTGCCCCTGCTCGGGCGAGGCGAAGGTGTCGCTCTCCACGGTGATGTTCGACTGGACGGGCTCGCCCGCGAGCACCTGGTCGACGACGTCCACCACGACGTCGCCGAAGAACGGGTTGTACTGGGCGACGAAGCTCAGGTCGCCCGCAGCCAGAGCCTGGAGCGCGCCGGTCGTGCCGTCGATCGTGGCGATCTTCACGTCGGTGCCCGGGTCCAGGCCGGCGGCGGCGACGGCCTGGACCGCGCCGATCCCCATCTCGTCGTTCTGGGCGAAGATGAGCTGGAGGTCGTTCTCGTGGGCCTGGAGGACCGCCTCGATGACGGACCTCGCCTCGTCGGTCTTCCAGCTGGCCGTCTGCGCACCCACCTTGGTCAGGCCCGGAGCGGTGCTCACGATGGCGTCGAAACCGTCGTTGCGCTCCTGGACGACCGACAGGCCGGGCACCCCCTCGAGCACGAAGTAGTTCCCGCCGTCGGCGAAGGTCTCGACAGCCCACAACCCCACGGCGAGCGCGACCTTGAAGTTGTCGGGCGCGACGCGGGCGGCATAGAGGTCCTCGCTCGCGTCGACGCCGCGGTCGACCAGGACGACCGGGATCTCCGCCTCCCGGGCGCGCCCGAGCGAGGCCTCCCAGCCCGACGCCTCCGTGGCGGTGAGCAGGATGACGTCCACCCCGTCGTCGACGAACGTGGCGAACGCGTCCAGCTGCGACGCCTGGTCGCTGGGGCTGGCGGCGGGCGCGTACCTGAGCTCGAAGCCCGCTCCCGCGGTGAAGGCGTCCTTGACCGCCTGCTCGTTGGCGTTGCGCCACCCGCCCTCCGGACCGACGGCGACGAACCCGACCGTCGTCAGCCCGTCCCCGCCGGCGTCGCCGAGCGTCTCGTCGTCCGCGCCGTCACCGCCGGCGCAGGCGGCGAGAGCGAGGACGACCGCCCCCGCCACGACGGCGCCGAGCGCGCACCGGACCCGCTCCCTGCCTGCCACATCTCCTCCTCGAGACCGCACGGCGTCCCACGCCGGTCGTGCGCCGGCGGCGTCCCCGCGGGCACCGGTGAGTGTGAGCGCTCACAAACGGACAGAGGCGGACAAAACCGTTTCACTCGCCGAACGGGCCACAGCGTGAGACTCCAGGGACGGGTTCGCGCCCGAGCGCCGTCGGCCGCGCGATGATCCGCCGGCTCGGTCTCGCGACTGGCCCGCGCCGTGACGCCCGGTCGTGAGGTCGTGCTCGGCCTCACCGGCGCGTCTCGCCGACACGGCGGCTCGCAGCGACGTGTGCGGCTCGAGCCGCGCGACGATCAGGTGCTCCTCACACGAGGTGAGGCGCGACGCGTCGTGCTCGACGGCTCACCCCGGCAGGGCGCGCGGCCCCGCGGCGTCTGCGGCGAGGCTCGATCCGGCGCCCGGTGCGCTCACGGGCGCGGGCGGCGACGCGGCTCAGCTCGAGCGACGCGACCGCGTCGGACGACGGCGGGCGTCAGCCGTAGAACTCGCCGTCCTCCTGGACGCCCTTCGTGTACTCCCAGTGCCAGCGCTCGTACGGGCCGCTGCCGCCGGGGCGGGCCCACGCGGGGTTGTCCCAGCCGAAGGACGGGGCGTTCTCGTTGAGCCACGTCCACTTGGCGCCCGTGGTCTCCGAGGAGCACAGGTCGACGGCGAGGCCCCAGCCGTGGTTGCTCTTGCCGGGGGCCGCCGCGAGGCCGCCCTTCTGCGCCTTGACGGACCGCTGCTGCGCGAGCGTCCGGTAGCCGCTCGAGATGCACATGTCGACGCCGAAGCGGGCGATGAACGCCTGGTTGAGGACCGCGAGCGACACCGCGGCGTCCGCGCGCAGCTGGGTCTTGCCCTCCCACAGCGTGCACAGGTCCCCGGTCGCGAGCAGGCCGTTGGCGCCGGCTGCGCGGGTCGCGCCGTCGCAGCCCGGCAGCGGCTCGCGCTCCTCGCTGCGGCTCGCGGTGAGGTCCGAGCGCATCGGGCTCGCGTCCGCCGAGACGAGGGACGCCGGCGGCAGCCCCGACGCGCTCGACGCGGTGAGAGCCTCGACGGTGTCGGGGAGCTGGGCCTCGACGACCGCGGGGTCACCGAAGTCCCCGCCACCCGGGAGCGCGTTCTCGACGACGGGGACGACGACCGTGACGCCGAGCAGCGCAGCGACCACGCCGGTCCGTGCGGCCCAGGTGCCGCCCCGCGGGCCGTGCGCGATGCCCTTCGGCGGGGCGCTGCTCGCCGAGCGTGCGACCCGCGGCGACGTCGAGCCGGACGACGCGCGCGCGGCGCGGCGGGAGGCGACGGCGCGGGAGTCGGCCGCGTGCCCTGCATTCGCGTCCGTCGCGGCGGGGATCACGTGGGTCGTGTCCGCGCCGGGTGTCGCGGGGATCAGGTGCGTCGTGTCGGCGTCGGCAACCGGCGCCAGGACGTGGGTCGAGTCGACGTCCGGCGTCGCCGTCATGACGTGGGTCGAGTCGATGTCCGGGGTGCGCGGGGCGACGCGGTTCTCCTCGACCGCCGGGGTGCGCGCGACGACGCGCGTCTCCTCGACCGCCCGGGCCCGCGGGACGACGCGCGTCTCCTCGACCGCCGGGGGGCGCGGGGCGACGCGGGGCTCGTGCAGCGCACCGCCGCGCTGCGGGGCGACGGGCGCCTCGGGTGCGCTCCCACGGCGGACGATCCTGGTCTCGTCGGCGGCGCCCGGGCGGCTGACCTCGGTGGGCGCGTCGGCCACGGCGCGGCGGGCGGCGCGCGTCTCGCCGGCACCTGCGGACCACGTGGCGGTACGCGTCTCGCCCGCTGTCCCGGCACGTGACGCGGTGCGCGTCTCTGCCGCAGCCTCGCCGGCGCGGGTCGCGGCGGATGCTCCGCCGACGTTCGTCCAGCGCAGGGGCCGCGGCTCCGTGGCGGCGCCGTCCCGCGGGACCACGCGGGTCTCGTCGACCGCACCGGCGTCCCGGAGCCTGGCCCGCGACGCCACGCGCGACGGTCCCTGCGGCGCAGCACCGGCGGTTCCGGCGGTGCTGCCACGCACGTCGGACGCCGGGGCGCCGGGACCGCGGTGCAGGACGCGCGTCGTCTCGGGAGACGTCGAGCGCGACAGGACGCGGGTCTCGTCAGGGGTAGTGCCGCGCGGGACGGCGAGCGTCGCGACGGGTGCTGCCGTGGCCGCCCCCTCGCGCACCCGCGCCGTGGGCTCGGCGCCGCGCGGGACCCGGCTGGGCTCCGGGGCGAGGGTCGGCACGGGGGCTGCTGCAGCCGCAGCGTCGAGAGCGGCCTGCCGGGCCTTCTCGGCCTCGCGGAGCTGACGACGCGAGACGGGGGCTGCGGGAGCGGACTCGAGCGGGTCGGACCTCACGGAACCTCCGCTCACGACTGGTCGGGACAGGACGTCACCCGCACTCTCGCACGTCCGGGCACCGGTTCAGGCGCCCTTCCGCGGGGTGCGGTCACGAAACCATAACGGACGGTCGGGGGCGAACCAACCCCGTTGGACGGGCGTCCAGGACCGAGTCCTGGCGACCGGCGCGCGTGAACAACGCCCGAACAACGTGCGAACCACCCGGTCAGAGCTGCTGGCGCTGCATCGCGTCACGGACCTCGCCGACGAGCTCCTCGAGGATGTCCTCGAGGAACACCACGCCGACGGCCCGGCCGTCGACGTCGACCCGCGCGAGGTGCGAGCCCGAGCGCTGCATGGCGCCGAGCGCCGTCTCGACCTCGTCGTCCGGCCCGACGACCGCGAGCGCCCGCACCCGCCACGCCGGGACCGCCATGGTGCGGTTCGTCGCGTCGGCGTACAGGACGTCCTTGAGGTGCAGGTACCCGCTGATGACGCCGCTCTGGCTGCCGACGGGGAACCGGCTGTAGCCGGTGCGGGCCACGAGGCGCTCGACCTCGTCGGGCGTCGCACCCTCGGGGGCCATGACGAGGTCGTCGACCGGGATCATGACCTCGGCGGCGGTCTTGTCGGAGAACTCGATCGCGCCGGACAGCAGGCCCTGCGCGTCGTCGAGCAGCCCCTCGGCCTGCGAGCGCTCGACGATCGACTGCACCTCCTCGGCGGTGAACGCGGAGGCGACCTCGTCCTTGGGCTCGACGCCGAACGCGCGGAGCACGTGGTTGGCGAGCCAGTTGAGCGCGTGGATGAGCGGGCGCACGACGCGCCCGAGCCACACGAGCGGCGGCCCGAACCACAGGACGGCCTTGTCGGGGCTCGACACGGCCAGGTTCTTGGGCACCATCTCGCCGAGGACGACGTGCAGGTAGACGACGATCAGCAGCGCGACGACGAACGCGATCGGGTGCGCGAGGTCCGTGCTCACGCCGAGCGCGTGCAGCGGGTCCTCGATGAGGTGCGCGATCGCGGGCTCGGCGACGACGCCGAGGCTCGTCGAGCAGACCGTCACGCCGAGCTGCGCGCACGCGAGCATGAGCGAGACGTGCTCCATGGCCCACAGCACGGTCTTCGCGCGGCGGTCACCGGCGGCCGCGAGCGGCTCGATCGCGCTGCGACGGGCGGACAGGATGGCGAACTCGGCGCCGACGAAGAACGCGTTGCCGGCGAGCAGCAGCACGCCGAGGAGGAGCGCGACCTCGGAGCTCATGCGCGCTCACCCCCGCGGGCGCCGGACGTGCGCGGAGCGTCGGCGGTCTCGCCGTCGTCCTCGTCGGGTGCGGCCTGCACGACGAGGCGCTCGACGCGCCGGCCCTGCATCTGCTCGACCCGCAGCCGCACGCCGTCGACGACGACCTCGTCACCGAGCTGCGGCACGCGGCCGAGCGCGGCCATGACGAGCCCGCCGAGCGTCTCGTAGGGGCCGTCGTCGGGCACGGTGAGGCCGGTGACCTCGGTGAGCTCGTCGGGGCGCAGCAGCCCGGGCAGCGCCCACGAGCCGTCGATGCGCCGCGCGCTCGTCGCGCGCCGGCGGTCGTGCTCGTCGGCGACGTCCCCGACGAGCTCCTCGATGACGTCCTCGAGCGTGACGACGCCCGACGTGCCGCCGTACTCGTCGACGACGACGGCCATCTGCAGGCCGAGGTCCCGCAGCTCGACGAGCAGCGGTCCGAGCCGGACGGTCTCGGGGACGCGCGGCGTCTCGACCATGAGCGCGGCGACGGGGACCTCGGGCCGCTTCTCGAAGGGCACGCCGATCGCGCGGCGCAGGTGCACGACACCGACGATGTCGTCGCGGCTCTCCCCGATCACCGGGAACCGGGAGTGACCGGTCTCGCGCGCACGGGTCATGACGTCGGCGGCGGTGTGCTCGCGGCGGAGCACGACCATGCGCTGCCGGTCGGTCATGACGTCGACGGCGGTGAGCTCCTCGAAGTCGATCGAGTTCGTCAGCAGCGTCGCGGTCGACTCGTCGAGCGTCCCGACGGCCGCCGAGCGACGCACGAGCGAGGCGAGCTCCTGCGGCGAGCGCCCGCCGGAGAGCTCCTCGCGCGGCTCGACGCCGACGCGGCGCAGGATCGCGTTGGCGCTGCCGTTGAAGAACGCGATGACCGGGCTCAGGGCGGTCGTGAACGCCCGCTGGAGGGGCGCGACCGCGCGCGCGGTGCCGAGCGGGTGGCTCAGCGCGAAGTTCTTGGGGACGAGCTCGCCGAACAGCATCGAGAAGCCGTTGACGAGGATGATCGCGAGGAGCACGGCCACCGCTCCCCCGACGGCCGCGCCGAGGAACGAGTCCTCGAGCGCCCCGCCGAACATCCGGGCGACCGCGGGCTGCGTCGTGTAGCCCAGCAGGATCGTCGTCACGGTGATGCCGACCTGCGCGCCCGAGAGCTCGGTCGACAGCCGGCGCAGGGCCTTGACGACGGACTGGCCGCGCTTGTCGTCGGGGCGGGTGTCCTTCTCGACGAGGCCGGGGTCGAGGGTCACGAGCGCGAACTCGCTCGCGACGAAGACGGCGGTCCCCGCGGTGAGGAGCACGCCGAGACCGACGAGGAGCCACTCGGTCAGCACGCGGACCTCCCGGCGCCGGCGACGCTGCGGTCACCGTCGGGGCGGCGCGCGGCCGACGGACCGCACGGCACGGCGGCGGTCGTCAGGGCACGGGGGACGAGGGCAGTGGAGGGGCCGGCATGGTCGCTCCCGGGCTCGGAGGCCCGGGCAGCACGCCGGCAGCTACTTGAGCTGCTCATGGTCGGACCATCGTACGGAACGCCGGACCACGCGGCATCCGGCACGCGACCGCCCGGACGGTGCAAGCGCGCGGGCGGCGCGGCTCCGGATGAGGAGCCGGCGGGCGTCGGTCCGGGACCCGGCACGGCGGGGGTGCGTCCCGCGCCCACGCGCCTGTGCCACCCTGGGCCCATGGCGATCTCGAGCACCCCCGGCGCCGGCGGCGCGGCGCAGAAGACCGGCGCGACCACCACCGTCCTCGTCGTCGAGGACGAGCCGGCGATCGCGCAGGCGATCAGCCAGCGCCTGTCCGCGGAGGGCTGGCGCGTCGAGACGGTCGGCGACGGCCACGCGGGCGTCGAGGCGGCGGCCCGGCTGCAGCCCGACGTCGTCGTCCTCGACGTGATGCTGCCCGGGATCGACGGGCTCGAGGTGTGCCGGCGCGTCCAGGCCGAGCGGCCCGTGCCCGTCCTGATGCTCACGGCGCGCGACGACGAGACCGACATGCTCATCGGGCTGGGCGTCGGGGCCGACGACTACATGACGAAGCCGTTCTCGATGCGTGAGCTCGTCGCCCGGACGAAGGCGCTGCTGCGCAGGACCGAGCGCGCGGCCCAGGCTGCCGTGCAGCAGGCGAGCCAGCCCGACGCGACCCCGCCGCTGACCGTCGGGGACGTCGTCGTGGACCGCGCGCAGCGCCGCGTGCACCGCGCCGGCGAGGAGGTCCACCTCACGCCGACCGAGTTCGACCTGCTGCTGACCCTCGCGGCGACGCCCCGCACCGTCCTCACGCGCGAGCGCCTGCTCGCCGAGGTGTGGGACTGGGTCGACGCGAGCGGCACGCGCACCGTCGACTCCCACGTCAAGGCCCTGCGCCGCAAGCTCGGCGCGGACCTGATCCGCACGGTGCACGGCGTCGGTTACGCGTTCGAGCCGGCGACAGCACCCTCGGGCTCGCCGACCCCGTGAGCGCGGGGGTCCCCCGGCACTCGCGGTCGGACGGGCGCCGGCCGCTGCTGCCCGACGTCCGCCCGCTCGACAGCTTCCGCTCGATCAAGATCAAGCTCGGCATCCTGGTCGCGGCGACCGTGACCCTCGCGGCGTTCGTCACGTGGCTGGGCCTGCACAACTCGCTGGGGCCGAGCCGGACGCTGCCGCTCGCCGTCGCGTTCTCGCTCGTCGTCACGCAGGTCCTCGCGCGGGGCATGACGTCGCCGCTGCGCGAGATGACGGCGGCCGCGCGGGCCATGGCGAGCGGCGACTACTCCCAGCGCGTGCAGGCCACGAGCCACGACGAGGTCGGTCAGCTCGCGGCGGCGTTCAACACGATGGCCGAGGACCTGGAGTCGGCGGACACGCTGCGTCGCGAGCTCGTCGCGAACGTCTCGCACGAGCTCCGCACCCCGGTCACGGCGCTGCAGGCCCAGCTCGAGAACATCGTCGACGGCGTGAGCGAGGCCGACCCCGCGACGATGCGCGCGGCCCTCGCGCAGACCGAGCGGCTCGGACGGCTCGTCGCGTACCTGCTCGACCTCTCGCGCGTCGAGGCCGGTGCGGTCGGCCTCGACATCACCGACCTGCCGCTGCGCGAGTTCCTCCAGGAGGCCGCCGACCAGGCCGCGCTCGTCGGCGCCGAGCGGGGGCTGCGCTTCCCGGTCGTCGTCGAGCCGCCCGACCTGACCGTGCCCGCCGACCGCGAGCGCCTGCACCAGGTCGTGGCGAACCTCCTGCACAACGCCGTCCGGCACTCCCCGACGGGTGCGGAGGTGCGGCTCGAGGCGCGCCGGGCCGGCGGGGACGTGCGCATCGACGTCGTGGACCACGGGCCCGGCATCGCGCGCGACCAGCGCCAGCAGGTGTTCGAGCGGTTCGTGCGCGGCAACACCCCGGCGATCACAGGGCAGAGCTCGACGGGCGGCACGGGCCTCGGCCTCGCGATCGTGCGCTGGGCCGTGGACCTGCACGGGGGCTCGATCGTCGTCGCGGACACGGGCGCCGAGACCGGCTGCACGATGCGCGTCACGCTCCCCGCGCGGCGCTGAGCCCGGGCGCCCCGGGGCGTCCGCCCGACGCCCGGTCCGGGACACGCCGGGCTGCTCGTGCCCCGGGCGGCACGCTCAGTAGGGTGCCGCCATGACTCCGACCGCCGTCGAGGACGGCATCAGCGTCCGCAACCTCTCCAAGACCTTCGGCGCCGTGCGCGCGGTCGACGACCTGTCGTTCGACGTCCGCCCGGGCCGGGTCACCGGCTTCCTGGGCCCCAACGGCGCCGGGAAGACGACGACGCTGCGCATGCTGCTCGGTCTCGTCGAGCCGACCTCCGGGACCGCGACGATCAGCGGCCGTCGGTACGCCGACATCGAGCGTCCGCAGCGCGTCGTCGGCGCCGCGCTCGAGGCCGCGAGCTTCCACCCGGGCCGCACGGCGCTCGACCACCTGCGCGTGTACGCGCCCCAGGCGGGGGTGCCGGACGCCCGCGCCCGCGAGGTGCTCGACCTCGTCGGGCTCTCGGACGCGGCGCGGCGGCGCGTGGGCGGGTTCTCGCTCGGCATGCGCCAGCGGCTCGCGCTGGCCACGACGCTGCTCGCCGACCCGCGCGTGCTGCTGCTCGACGAGCCGGCGAACGGGCTCGACCCCGAGGGGATCCGCTGGCTGCGCGTGTTCCTGCGCGCGCTCGCCGCCGAGGGTCGCACGGTGCTGGTGTCGAGCCACGTGCTCTCCGAGGTCGAGCAGACGGTCGACGACGTCGTCATCATCGCCCGCGGCCGGCTCGTGCACGCCTCGACGCTCGCGGGTCTCGAGCAGCTCGCGGCGCCGGGCGTCCGCATCACCTCCCCGGACGTCGCCGGGCTGCACGCCCTCGTCGAGCGCGAGGGCTGGTCCCTCGCCCCCGTGGCCGCGACCACCGACGGCGCCCCCGGCGCTCGTCCCGCCGCGGGTGCGCCGACCGTCCCGGGTGCCAGGACCGCGACCCTCGAGCTCCGGGACGTCGACGCCGCGACCGTGGGCGCCGCGGCGCACCGCGCCGGCCTCGAGCTGCACGGGCTCGCCGCGCGCGACACCGGGCTCGAGTCGATCTTCCTCGGCCTGACCGGCGGCGGGGCCGCGCCGCCCGCAGCGCCCGCAGCACCCGCAGTGCCCGCAGCACCCGCCGCCCCCACGACCCCGACCGGAGGTGCCCGATGAGGGCCGCGCTCGTCACCGAGTACCGCAAGATCGTCACGACGCGGCTCTGGTGGGTCCTGCTGCTCGTCATGGTCGGTTACATGATGTTCATCGCCGGGTTCATGGCGTGGGCGTTCACGCAGGGCGGCGGCATGGGCGGCGGCCCGAGCGCGGGCGGCGGGGGCGAGGCGCCGGAGCTGACCCCGGAGGCGGTCGTGCGCACGGTCTACACGATCGCCGTGACGTTCGGGTACGTGTTCCCCGTCGTCGTCGGCGCCCTCTCGGTCACGACCGAGTTCCGGCACCAGACCATCACCCCGACGCTGCTCGCCGAGCCCCGCCGGAACGTGGTCCTCGGCGCGAAGCTCGTCGCCGGCCTGGTCATCGGCCTCGTGTTCGGGGTCGTCGCGACGCTCGTCACGGCGGGCACCGGGGCGGGCGTGCTCGCGGCGCTCGGCGAGCCGACGTTCCTGGGCGAGGTCGAGACGTGGCGCACGCTCGCGCTCTCGGCGCTCGCGCTCGCCATGTGGTCGGTCGTGGGCGTCGCGCTCGGCACCGTGCTGACGAACCAGGTCGCGGCGATCGTCGTGCTCATCGCGTTCACCCAGTTCGTCGAGCCGGTGCTGCGCGTCGTCCTCGGCCTCACGTCGTGGGGCAAGGACGTGGCGTCGTTCCTGCCGGGGGCGGCCGGCGAGGCCGTCTCGGGCGGGTCGTTCTACGCGGAGTCCGGCATGGGGGCGCTGCTCGACTGGTGGCAGGGCATGCTCGTCCTCGCGGCGTACGCGCTGGTGCTCGCAGTGATCGGGCGCGCGACGACGTTCCGGCGCGACATCACATGACCTTGCCGACCCGGTCAGCACCGGGTCTTGGGACCCGGGAGACAGCCCCGTGACCCCCGGTTGACCGCGCCGGACGGACTTCGCCGAAGTCCGATGGAAAGCGCTTTCTGAGCGCGCGCGGAGTGCTCGTCCGTGACCGTGCTGACGTAGGGTTGTCGTCAAACAGATCCGGCGATGACGCGGCGCGGCCGCGGCGGAAGTGGGCGATCCTCGCGTGTCCCAGAAGGCAGAGCCAGTCTCGAGCAAGGCCGATTTCGGCGCCAACGAGTGGCTCGTCGACGAGCTGTACGAGCAGTACCTCAAGGACAAGAACGCGGTCGACCCCGCGTGGTGGGAGTTCTTCGAGGGCTACAAGCCGGGCGAGGGCGGTGACGGCAGCGGCGCCGGCGCACCCGACGCCGCAGCGACGCCGGCCACCGCACCCGCCCCCACCGGCGCCCCCACCGGCGCGCCGAGCCTGGTCGTGAGCCGCA
>NZ_JBFTER010000028.1:0-48291 GCF_047229345.1 Cellulomonas jepli
CGCGATCCCGGCCGCGCAGGCCGACCACATCGCGTGCGGGGTCGCCAACGACGGGCGTTCACCCGGCGTGTCGCTCGGACGCGGGTGTGCAGAGTCTGCGTCGCGGGTTATCGTGGTCTCCAAGCGCTAGACACACCGAAGGGTGCGTCGACTGGAGCTCTTCACCTGGGCCGCCAAGCATCAGGGTGAGGAACTCTTGGGATTGGGCCCGCCCCCTCCGGGGGGCGGGCCTTCGCTTTGTCTGCGTTAGGCCGTTCTGGCCAGGCGCGCACCGCCCTTCTTCGCCACAAGCGGCAGCTCGCCCTGGCCGCTGCCTGGGTGCGCAGCGGGCGCCAGCTCGGGCATGCCGTGCACGTCCGCAAGGACGGAGGCCACGTAGTCGCTGACGCTCATGCCGCGCTCGTGCGCGGCGGTACGGACCGCGTCGCCCACGGGGCGCGGCGGTCTGCTCAGGATCGGGACTCGGTCACCACGGTGTGGTTGAGGCATGGCGCACACACAACCGCACCGCGAAACAGATTCCAAGTACGCGCGCGGCGTGTCGCCGATCTGATCAGTGAGGCCAGTCCGCATGAACTGCTCACGCCTCCGACAGTGATTCGAGCTCAACGACGAGCTCGAGGTCGCCGAGCAAGAGGGTCGCCTCGTGGGGGAGGACGAGCGATGCACCTGCGTGCAACGGTCGGCGGGTGCCGTGGAGGCGGATGGCGGTGCCGTTGGTGGAGTCGCGGTCGGTGACCCTGACAGCGCCGCGGTCGTCGATGTCGATTCGGGCGTGGGTCTTGCTGACCTGGCGTCCGGTGTCATGGATGGCGAAGAGCGTCTGGACGCTCTCGGCCTCGGCGGGCTGCGGGTTGCGCCCGATCAGCGCTGAGCGCGTGGGCTCGCTAGTGCGCCCGTCCCGGGTGCGCAGCCGGAACATGCGATCAGGTGCCGACTCGGCGGGGGAGGGGTGCGTGTCGGCGGCGGTGACATTGCCGTCGGGGTGGACGACCAGCGGCCACGTCCCGTCGGGGTCGTGCGCGGTGACGCGCACGGGCCGGCCCAGGGCGATCGCGGCGCGCAGCGTGACCATGCCGAGCGCGGCTTGCCGGGCGGCGGGGATGTCGGCGCGGGCGGGGATGGGGTGGGAGATCCCTTGGATGGTGACTTCGCCGCTGGCGTCGGGATGGATGGTGACGGTGACGCGGGGGAAGTCGGGGACGCTGGTCATCGGATCTGTACTTCGACGGCGGCGAGGTAGGCCGCGGGGTCGGTGTGCTCGCCGTTGAGGTAGACCTCGAAGTGCAGGTGGCAGGCGGTGGAGGTGCCGTCGGACCCGACGCGGGCGATGTTCTGCCCGCCGGTGACGCGGTCCCCGACGTCGACGAGGATCCCGTTGGCGTACATGTGGGCGTAGCGGGTGCGTAGCCCGCCGCCGTGGTCGATCTCGATGACGTGCCCGTACCCGGACGCGGTGCCGGCGCGGGTGACGACGCCGTCGTTGACGGCCCAGATCGGCCCGTCGCACCCGCCGCCGTCCAGGTCGATGCCGGCGTGCATCCGCCACTCGTGGTGGATGGGGTGGAACCGCATCCCGTAGTCGCTGGTCTGCGGCCCCGCGGACGGCTGAGCCCACCCGTTGGGGTTGACCTCCGCGGGCACCCCAGGGGTCCCGGCACAGACGTTCCCGCCGTTGCCGGGCGTCAGGCCGGTGGGAGAGCCGGTGACGGCTTCGACGATCTGCACCGCCCCGTCCCAGTACTTCTCGTAGTGGTACGGGTTCGAGTTCCGTTGGGTGCGGTGGGCCACGATCGTCGGAGCGAGGGAGTCGCGGTTCTCGATGCGCATCATCGCCTGGAAGAAGTTCGTCGAGGAGATGTAGGGGTCCATGCGGTCCTCGTAGCTGCCCCAGGCGCCGTTGGCGCGCTGCTGGAACAGCCCGCGGCTGTCCGGGCCGGCGGTGTCGCCGTAGTCGATCACCCGCAGGCTGGACTCACCCATCGCGGTCATCACTCCGATGGTCTGGTCCCGCACACCCAGCCCGAGGTCGGCCCCGGCGCGAAGGACGTAGGCGGCGTTGACCAGCTGCTCGCCGCTGTACCCGGCCACCGACCCCTGCGGGACCGTGGCGGGATCGACCACCACGGTCGGCCCGCCGGTGGGGTTGCAGGTGCCGGCCTGGGCGGCGGTGCCGAGCAGCAGGAAGGCCAGCGCCCCGCCGATCATCGTCAAAGGGATTAGGCCCACGGCGATCACGGGCCCGAGCTTCGGGTTCGCCACGCTCAGCCCAGGCCCTCGGGCGGGGTGATCCGCTCCACCAACCACCCCTCACCCACGCCGGCCCGGGACAGGACCACGGTGTAGGGGCCGACGTCGGTGGGGACCTGCACCCCGGCGACGGACGCGCTGGTCTCGTCGACCAGGACCCCGGGGCCGGTCACGGCACGGGCGGGGACGTTCGCGGGGTCGACGTACTGGTAGTCCATCTGCGCCTGCACGCTCATGGCGGGGGACAGCTCGGCCCACCACTGCTCGAAGGGCAGGTCCGGGCGCGCGAACGCCGCCACAGCCCCCGTCGCGGCCGCCACGGCTGCGGCGCGGGACGCCTCGTCCCAGACCGGGTCCGGCTCTCCCGGTGGGACGGGGGACCCGTCGTGGTACTCCACCGTCCCCGGCGGCACCTCCATCGGCGTCGGGGTCGGCGCCCCGCTCGAGCCCGCGCTGCTCGTCGGCGCCGCCGACGCCCTACCCGGCGTACTGGTCTGGCCGGCGGGTGTGCTGGTGGCACACCCGGCCAGGAGCACCCCGACGCCTACTGCTGCGACCCATGTCCTGCTCACCTGCGCCCCCCTGCCCTCTCACCTCAGTCGCCGGCCGGCCCCTCCTGGTCCTCGCCGTCCTCGGGCGGTTCGTCGACGGGGCGGTTGCGGTTGGCGATCAGGTGGTCCTTCACCTCATCGCGCACGATCACCCAGGCCTGCCGGCCCGCCTCGCCGCCCCCGACCTTGTACCCGGGCACATACCCCCGCTGCAGCCACCGGTAGGCGGTCTGCGTCGTCACGCCCAGCACCTGCCCGAGCTGCTCAACGGTCAAATGCGTCGGAAGTGGGGCGAACAGATCATCTAGCCTGCTCATGGCACCCCACCACCACCCGCTGCAATGAGACACTACAAGAAACTAGGCGACTATGGGACAGTAGGGGTGGCATCAGGGGCGTCCAAAGGTGTCGGGGGCGTGCGGTACATCTTGGGCCAGCAACAGGGGGCAGGTCATGAGCGAGTCAAACCCGTGGCTGTCCGTGCGCACCGTCGCCACGGACGCCGGCCCCGCCGCGCCCATCACCGACCCGCGTGACGTCGTCGCCGCCACCGGTCCCACGGCTCCGCAGGCGGGCATCGCGGTGCCGGACCTGGTCGACCAGCTCCCGTTCCGCGACCACGGCACGACCGCGGACCTGTGGTGGGTCGGGGTGCACGGCGGGGCGGGGGAGTCCACGCTCGGGCGCCTGGTTCCCGGGTGGAACGCCGCCGGGCACGCCTGGCCGCGCACGAACCCGTCCTACTCCATGACCCGCGTCGTGCTCGTCGCCCGCTCCCACGCCGCCGGCCTGCAGGCCGCGCAGAAGGCCGCCACCCAGTGGGCCGCCGGAGCCGTTCCGCTCACCGAGCTCCTCGGCCTGGTCATCGTCGCCGACGCCCCCGGACGCCTCCCCCGCCCCCTGCGCGACCTGGCCGCACTCGTCTTTGGCGGGGTGCCCCGGACTTGGCACCTGCCCTGGATCGAGTCCTGGCGCCTCGGGGAAGACCCGCACCTGGAGTCCTGCCCGCGCGAGGTCCGCCACCTCGCCCGCGACCTCACAGCACTGCTCCCACCCCACGGCTCCGCCACCGGCGCGAACCGCTAACGAGAGGACCCTCCATGGGCATCCTGTCCACCGTCACCCTCGCCACCGCGCAGGTGATCACCGCCATCCCTGACCCCGACGCCGTCCAGCCCCCCGGCACCCAGGGCCTGACCGACATCCTCGCCTGGGCCAAGTGGATCGCCCTGGCCGTCTGCATCGCCGGGCTCATCGCCGCCGGCGCGATGATGTCCATCAACTCCCGCCGCGGCGAGGGCGGGGAGCACACCGGCCGGATCGGCATGGCCCTCGGCGGTGTGGTCGTGATCAGCGCCGCCGCGTCCATGGTCGGCTTCCTGGCCACCTGAGCGGAACCGACCGATGTCGACCAACGACACCGAGCCCAGCCCCTGGACCCGGCCCTCCTTCATCACCGCCGCCATCGTCGTGGCGATCGTCGTCATGCTTGGTGCCGCCCTGGCCATCCGCGCCCTCACCAACGACGACGCGAACGCCGCACCCCCCGAGCCCACTGCGTCGGCGTCGGCTTCCGCGGAACCCAGCCCGACGTCCGATGACGAAGCAGCAGGTACCGACGCGAGCATCTGCGGGCTCGAGGGCGTGGAGACCACCGGCACGGTCACGATGGCACCGGCCGGGGAGTGGGCCTTCCAGGGCACGACCGCGTACCCGACCTCGCCGGAGTTCGGCCCTGGTCAAGCCGACACCACAGGGGCCCGGTTCTGCTTCCAGCACTCGCCCGAGGGTGCACTGTTCATGGCCGCGAACGCAGTCGTGCAGGCCTCTGATCCGGCTACCGCGTCGGCATGGGCGCAGGAGGTTCTGGCCCAGGGCCAGTTCTACGACCAGCTGCTGAGTGAGTTGGGCACCCCGTCACCCGAATCGAACTCGCGAGTGAACATCGTCGGATTCCGCCTGCTTGCCTACGACGGCAAGACGGCCCGGGTCGACATCGCGCTCCGGGGCACGTTCGATGCCCAGACGGCCACGGTCTCAGGTGTCTACGAGCTCGTCTGGCAGTCCGGCGACTGGAAGATCAGTAGCGACGTCCAGGAGCCGCTCAACGTCGCGGTGATTCCTGACCTCGCCGGCTACGTCAGCTGGGGGGCGTGACCCACGGTGGCTGAGTGCGGGCTTCTCGACCTCGGGTGCAAAGCCGAGGAAGTGGCGAAGAGCGCGATCGGCGACGCGATCGAGAACATGGCCAAGGCGGTGATCGAGGCGGTCGGTCGGGCCGTGGCGTCGCTGGGCACGGTGTGGGTCAACATCGGCACCCCGAACCTGACGAGCACGGGCGGCTCGTCGTCGGTCGCAGCAGGCTCGAGCGCGGGGAACGCAGGCAACATCACGACGGTCCTCGGCTACGTCACGTGGATCTCGCTGGCGATCGCGCTCATCGCGCTGTTCATCCTGGGTGGGTTGATCGCGACACGGATGCGGTCGGGGGAGGGCATCGCAGCGGTCGGGCGCATCGGCCTGGTCCTGACGGCCGTGGTCCTGGTGTCAGCGGCGAGCTCCCTCGTGGGCGCGCTGCTGCCGGACCGCCCGCAGCGGGTAGCCGGGACCGTGGCCTTCTTGCAGTCGTCACTGTGGTGGTACATGGGCGCGGCGGCGGTGCTGTCGGTGATCATCGGCGGGCTGCGGATGGCGTGGGAGCAGCGCGCCGAACCCGGCCGCGACCTGCTGCGCAGCCTGGTCACCCTGGTAGTGGTCGCGGGCGCCGGGGTGGGGATCATCAACCTGCTCGTCGCAGCCGCGGACTCCTTCGCCGTGTGGATCCTGGACAACTCCCTGGCGTGTGACTTCACCGCGGGCGGTGCGTGCTTCGGGGAGAACATCGTCAACCTGCTGAAGATGCCGGCCGAGGTCGGCGCCGGGGCGGGCCTGGGGCCGCTGCTGCTGATCATCCTGGGGCTGCTCGCGATCATGGCGTCCGTCGTGCAGATCCTGCTGATGGTGGCCCGGGCCGGGATGCTCGTGATCCTCACGGGGATCTTGCCGCTGGCGGCGGCGGCCACGAACACCGAGATGGGTAGGACGTGGTTCCGCAAGGCGGTGGCCTGGCTGGTGGCGTTCATCCTCTACAAGCCCGCGGCCGCGATCGTCTACGCCGCGGCGTTCCAGCTCGCGGGGACGGACCTGTTCACCGATGACGGGTCCGGGCTTCTGTCGGTGCTGACCGGGCTGATGCTCATGGTGATCGCCCTGTTCGCAATGCCGGCGCTGATGCGGTTCGTCACCCCGATGGTCGGGGCAATGGCCTCCGGGTCCGGTGGCGCCGCGATGGGCGCCGCCGCCCTGGCCGCGCTGCCCACCGGCGCGGCCGCGCTCGGACGCCTGGGGTCTGGCGGCGGCAAGGACGCCTCGAGCCCGCCCAGCGCGACCGGAAATCCGAGCACCGCGGGTCCGACGTCCAACCCGCCGGGGTCGACCCCGGGCAGCCAGCCCCAGGCGACCCCGACCGGGCAGACGCCAGCCAGCAACGCCCCGCCGAAGACCGGGACGACCGGCACGAGCACGGGTGCAGCTGCACCGAGCACCGCCGGTGCCGGAGCTGGCGCGGCCGGAGCCGGGGCAGGTGCTGGTGCTGGTGTTGGTGCGGCGGGTGCTACTGCGGCGGGTGCGGCGGCGGGGCCGGTCGGAATCGCGGCGGGGGTGGCGTTGGACGCAGCGAAGGCAGGCGGGCAGGCGGCCGCGGGCGCCGCCCGCGCGCTGGGGGAGCACAGCACCGGTGAAGGGGAGGGGCCCAGTGGCAGCCGTTGACGAGGTCCGCGCACCGCGCACGTACGGGAACTGGCGCAGGCCCACCTCACCGGGCCTGCTCGGCCTGGGGTCGGTGGGCACCGCGATCCTGCTCGGTGGGCTGATCTTCGTGGTGATCACCGTGATGATCGCCGGGCTCCTGCGGGGCCTGGTCGTGGGCGCCGCTCTGGGCCTGGTGCTGCTGTTCTTGCTGAGCAAGGACCGCCACGGGCGAAGCCTGCTGGCGCGCGGGGCGACTCGGGTGGGGTGGGCGGTGAACCGCAACCGTGGCTCCCACCTGTACCGGTCGGGCCCGCTCGGGCGGGCCCTGTGGGGCACTTTTCAGCTCCCCGGCCTGGCGGCGCCGTCGCGGCTCAGTGAGCACACCGACTCCTACGGGAGGGCGTTCGCGCTGCTGCACGTGCCTGCGACCGGGCACTACAGCCTGGTCATTGGCACCGAACCGGACGGGGCGGCGCTGGTGGACCGGGAGCAGATCGACGCCTGGGTCGCCGACTGGGGCCACTGGCTGGCGACCCTGGCCGACGAGCCGTCCCTGGAGGCGGCGTCGGTGACGATCGAGACCGCCCCGGACTCCGGGTCCCGGCTGCGCCGGGAGGTCGAGATGAACGTCGACCCGAACGCCCCCGCGTTCGCCCGGCAGATGCTCGCCGAGGTCGTCGAGCGCTACCCCGTCGGGTCCTCCACGGTGAAGGCCTACGTCGCCCTGACCTTCACCGCCGCCCCCCGCACCGGCGGCAAGAAGCGCACCCCGGGGGAGATGGGCCGCGAGCTCGCCTCCCGCGTCCCGGGCCTGACCGGGAGCTTGCAGGCCACCGGCGCCGGCGCCGCCCACCCCCTGTCCGCGCAGGAGCTGTGCGAGGTGATCCGGGTCGCCTACGACCCCGCAGCCGCAGCCCTGATCGACGAGGCCCACGCCGCCGGACAGACCCCCGAGCTCACCTGGCCCGAGGTCGGACCGAGCGCGCACGAGACGACGTGGGAGGCCTACCGGCACGACTCGGCGGTCTCGATGACGTGGTCGATGACCTCCGCCCCGCACGGCACCGTTCAGTCCGGGGTCCTGGCCCGCCTGCTCGCCCCGCACCGCGACATCGCCCGCAAGCGCGTCACCCTGCTCTACCGCCCCATCGACCCCGCCCGCGCCGCCGCGATCGTCGAGGCGGACCTGCGCGCGGCGGAGTTCCGGCAGACCTCCACGACCAAGCCCTCCGCCCGCGACATCATCGCCGTCCGCGCCGCCGCCGCCACGGCAAGTGAGGAAGCCTCCGGGGCCGGGCTGGTGAACTTCGGGCTGCTCGTGACGGCCAGCGTCCTGGACCCCGCCAACGCCGCGGACGCCCGGGCGGCGATCGCGAACCTCGCCGCCACCGCCAGGCTGCGGTTGCGGCCGGTGTACGGGGCGCAGGACTCCGCGTTCACCGCGGCCCTGCCCCTCGGCCTGGTCTTGCCCAAGCACCTGAAGGTCCCCGCCGAGCTGCGGGACAAGCTGTGAGCCCCCGCAAGAAGAAGACCCCCACCGCTGTGGAGGAGCGGGCGCCGCGGGTGCTGCGTCCGTCGATGCGTGGGTGGCTAGGGCGAGGGCGCGGGGAGGCGTTCATGGTCCAGGCCGCCGATGAGTGGCGGGGGACCACGGTCCAGGTGTGCGGGCTGTGGCCCTACGCGATCGGCACCGGCACCCCGATGATCGGCGCCCCCATCGGCCGGCACACCCACACCGGGGCGACCGTGTGCTGCGACCCGATCTCCTGGTTCCAGCGCGCCCAGCTCATCTCCAACCCCTCCGCCTTCGTCCTGTCCAACCCCGGGCTGGGAAAGTCGACCCTGGTGCGGCGGATGGCCACCGGCCTGGCCGGGTACGGCGTCATGCCCCTGGTGCTGGGAGACCTCAAGCCGGACTACGTGGACCTGATCGAGGCCCTCGGCGGGCAGGTCATCACCCTCGGACGCGGACGCGGATACCTCAACGTCCTGGACCCCGGCGAAGCCACCGGCGCCGCTGAGCGCCTCACCGGCACCGCCCGCGCGCAGGTCCTGGCCGATGCGCACGGGCGCCGGCATACGATGGTCGCCGCCCTGATCACGATCATGCGCGGCAACCCACCCGGCGACCGCGAAGAGACCATCCTCGACCGCGCGCTGAAGGTCCTGGACGACCGGCACACCGGGGTCCCGGTTCTGGCCGACCTGCTGCAGGTCATCCGCGACGCACCCCCCGAGCTGCGCGCCGTCGCCCTCGACCGCGGCTCCGACGCCCGCTACGGCGACATCACGGAGAACCTCGAGGCCTCCCTCATCGGCCTCGTCGGTGGAGGCAGGTTGGGGGAGACGTTCTCCCAGCACACCACCAACCCGATGCGCCGGGACCGGCCCGTGGTCTACGACGTCTCCGCGATCGACGACAACGAAGCCGACCTGCAGGCCGCCACCCTGCTGGCGTGCTGGTCGGCCGGGTTCGGGACCGTCACCGTCGCCAACGCCCTCGCCGACGCCGGCCTCGAGCCGCGCCGGCACTACTTCGTCATCCTCGACGAGCTCTGGCGGGCCCTGCGCGCCGGCAAGGGCATGGTCGACCGGGTTGATGCCCTCACCCGCCTGAACCGCCAACGCGGCGTGGGCATGGCGATGGTCTCCCACACCATGTCCGACCTCCTCGCCCTCCCCAGCGAGGAGGACCGGATGAAGGCGCGCGGGTTCGTCGAACGCTCCGGCATGGTCATCACCGGCGGCCTGCCCCCGGCGGAGATGCCGAAGCTGAACTCCGCAGTGCCGTTCTCCCGCGCCGAGCAGGATCTGCTCACCTCCTGGGCGGATCCGCCCGCATGGGACCCCGCCACCGGCCGGGAGACCGAACCCCCCGGGCGCGGGCGGTTTCTCATCAAGGTCGGCGGGCGCCCCGGGATCCCGGTCAAGGTCGAGCTCACCCCGGCCGAGGCCTCGATCAACGACACCAACAAGCGCTGGCACACCCAGTCCCGCGTCGGCGCCGAACCCGCCGGGCTCGACACCGACACCCGGCCCACCCCGCGCGTCGAGGCGGCCGCCCGATGAGCTCGACGTCGAAGACCCGCGGCAGCGGCCTCGAGCCCGAGACTGCGCTGCTGCTCGGCGCGCTCGGGACCCTGGCCGGGGTGGCGGGGCTGCTGTGGGTGGCCGTGCACGTCGGTGCCCGCATCGACGGGACCACCGTGACCGGGGACCCGTTTGAGGTCGCGTTCGCCCTCGTCGGCGGCGACCAGCCCTGGCCGAAGTCCGCGACCTGGGTGCTCGCCGGGCTGCTGCTCCTTGCCGCGGTGGCCGGCGTCGTGGCGTACCAGATGTGGCGGTCGACGCGGCGGGCACGGTCGCGGGTGGACGGCGCCGCGGTGCACATGGGCCGCGGCCGCGACATCGACGCCCTGTCCCTCGCCGCGGTCACCGCAACCAACACCCGCCTCGGCGGCCCCACCGCGTCCCCGGGCCTTCCGATCGCGCGGACGGTGGCGGGCGGGCGGACGTTGTTCGCGTCGTGGGAGGACGTCGCGGTCGACATCTGGGGCCCCCGCACCGGCAAGACGACCTCACGGGCCATCCCCACCATCCTCGCCGCACCCGGCGCGGTGCTGGTCACCTCGAACAAGCGCGACGTCGTCGACGCCACCCGCGACCCCCGCGCCGCTGCTGCGGGGGAGGAGCCGTGGGTGTTCGACCCCCAGGGCATCGTCGACGAGCCCGCCACCTGGTGGTGGAACCCCCTGACGTACGTGGTGGACGAGGTGAAGGCGGCGATGCTGGCCGACCTGTTCGCCACCGCCTCCCGCGACCCCGGCGCGCGCACCGACGCCTACTTCGACAACGCCGCCACTGACCTCCTCGCCGGCCTGCTCCTCGCGGCCGCGAAGGACGCCCGGCCGATCACCGACGTGTACCTGTGGCTGACCGACTCGACCAACGACGAGCCCGTCGAGATCCTGCGCGCCCACGACTACCCGCTTACCGCCGCCGCGGTCGCCGGGGTGATTCATGCCCCGGAGAAGCAGCGCGGCGGGGTTTACGGCACCGCCCAGCAGATCGCCTCGTTCCTCACTAACCGGCAGGTCACCACCTGGGTCACCCCCACCGGCGGACCCCACCGCCGCGAGTTCGTCCCGGCGGAGTTCGTCCGCTCGTCCGGGACGCTGTACTCCCTGTCCAAGGAAGGCCGCGGCTCCGCCGGCCCCCTCGTCACCGCCCTGACCGTGGCGGTGGCCGAGGCCGCCGAGGAGTACGCGAAGACCCAGCCCGGTGGGCGCCTGGCGGTGCCGATGGTCGCGGTGCTCGATGAGGCCGCGAACGTGTGCCGCTGGCGCGAGCTCCCCAACCTCTACTCCCACTACGGGTCCCGGGGGATCTGCGTGCTGACGATCCTGCAGTCCTGGTCCCAAGGCGTCGAGGTCTGGGGCCGGGACGGGATGCGCAAGCTCTGGTCCGCGGCCACCGTCAAGGTCTACGGCGGCGGGGTCACCGAGGTCGAGTTCCTCTCCGAGCTGTCCCAGCTCATCGGGGAGTACGAACGCCCCACCACCTCCACCAGCACCTCCAAGCAGGGCCGCTCCACCTCGCGGCAGACCACCCGCGACCGGGTCCTGGACGTCGCCGACCTCGGCGCCCTCCCCAAGGGCCGCGCCATCGTCCTGGCCTCCGGCTCCCGACCCACCCTCGTGCGCACCACCCCCTGGATGACCGGCCCGCACGCCGCGGCGGTCAACGCCTCGATCCTGGCCCACGACCCCGTCGGCACCCGCACCATCGCCGACGCCGCCTCCGAGGTGGACCGCGTCAGCCACCTCGAGGACACGGTGGCCCGGTGAGCGCGCTGGGGGAGTGGGACGACGACACCGACCACCACACCGACGCCGGTGTCGACACGGGCGAGGGGCCGGGGCTGTTCTACCCGGACGTCGCCACGTTCGTCGCGGACTTCCTGCTGCCCATGTACACCCGTTCCTCGCGCACCTGGTGCCCGCAGTGGTGGCGCCACGCCGAAGGGATCTACCGCCTCGAAGCCCTGTGGCGCGCCTGGGAACACCTGCGCCTGGACCCCGCTACCGGGGCGTCGGTCTGGCTGCGCGACCACGCCGACCCCCACATGGCAGTCCTGCTCCACTCTGACGGCCCGTTCAAGGGCTGCACCCCTGACGCCGGGCACCGTGCCCGCACCAAACCCCTGCCCGCCGACCCGCCTCCACGCGGCCTCTTCACCTGACACGGGTGGTGGACTTGTCGACTCGCCAACGGAGCGAAGGCATTCCGCTATAGCGAGCTCGGCGCATCCCACGCGGCAACCTGCCAACACCACGATCGACCGGATCGACCCACCTGACGAGGCGGCTCGTGGCGGAAAGTGGGTCAGACCTCCAGGCGGTAGAGGCGCACGAAGCCGTCGATGAGCCGTCGCGCGTCACGGAAGTCAATGTCGAAGAACTCGCGGTCTCGCCGGACCCGGTAGGCATCCAGCAACTCATGCACTCGCGCCTCAGCGGTGGGGGCGTCACGCACCACCCAGACAGCGCGCAGCCCAAAGGGGATCACGACCCCCGTAGCGCGGTTGATCTCATCGACTCGCTTGATCACATCCCGGGTTGTGTAGCCGACCTTGAGCAGCCTCGGCTGCTCCCGTGTGGAGAGCACGTACACGTATCCATGGCCCGGGTGAGGAGATTCGTGCCGATCTCGAGTGGCGAAGCCGCGCAATGCTTGGACGCCGCCGCACTCGGCCAGGAGCGTCGCCGCCTCGAGCACCGCAGCGTCATCGCCGCCCAGTACGGCACCGCGCGCCGACTTCAGCGTTGAGGCTGACAACTGGGCGCGGCGAGCGCTCGGGCGCCCGAGCTGCAGCCACGTAGTCGCCCAGTCCCATTGGTCCTGGCGATATGCACGGCTGAACAGGCCTTTAGCGTGTGACAGAGCCTCGGCGACGTCTTCGCGACGACCGCGTGCAGCAGCCGGGGCGTCCAGCACCTCGAGCACAAGGGAGACCGAGTCCACTCTCGCCGCCTGCTCGAGCGGCTTCACCGGTGCCAGGCCGAAGCCCCACTTTTCATGCACACGCATAGGGGCCTGCTCCGTGCTACTCATGCGCCAGATGATGAAGCACCGCGCGCCGGGCGCGCCCAGCGACGCGCCGCGGGCGTCGCGCGCCGGCGACGCTGCCGTCGGTCAGCCCGCAGCGTCGCCGACGACACCTCCGAGGGGGCCGTGGACGGGGGACGTGTCAGGTCGAGCAGGATAGGAAGGGGACATGGCCGACGACCTGACAGATCTGACCGCCGCACTACGGGCCTTCGCCGCCTCACGGCAGTGGGAGCAGTTCCACACGCCGAAGAACCTCGCGATGGCGCTTACCGGCGAGGTAGGTGAGTTGGTCGCGGAGCTGCAATGGCTCACGGACGATCAGGTCGTAGGCGTCAGCCTCGATCCGCACCTGCACGACAGGCTCACGGACGAGGTCGCCGACGTCCTCATCTACCTGACCAGGTTTGCCGATGTGTGCGGCATCGACGCGGTGTCAGCCGCGCATGCCAAGATCGCCCGCAACGAAGACCGCTACCCCGTTGACAAGGCACGCGGGAACGCCCGCAAGTACACAGAACTTGAGGACGGCAGCGCCTCAAGGTGAGGGAGCCGCATGGTTCAGGTGGTCATCCAACCCAGTTTCGGCAACGCCGATGCCCGCCGGCACTGGGCCGACACGCTGGAGCGCGAGGTCGACTTCACCAGCGCCGCGCTCAGCAACGCGTTGACCACGTCGCAGCGGCGGGATCTGGTGAAGATGCACCCCGCAGGGACAGCGCGTTTCTGGGGCACCGTCGCTAGCCATGACCGGCGGATGGACACCCTTGCCACGGGTGACGTCATCCTGTTCACCGGCAAGAAGCACGTGCAGGGGATCGGGGAAGTAGGCGTCTCCTTCCGCAACGCCGCTGCCGCCGACGCGCTCTGGAGCGCCGATCCCGACCGTGGCAGCTACCACAACGTCTACTCGCTGCGAGCGTTCGAGATCACGCAGATCCCGTACGAGGAGATCTGGGCCCTGCCTGGCTTCAACGCCGGCGACAACTTCATGGGCACGCGGTTCCTCGACGATGAACGCTCCCAGACGGTGCTCGAGGGCTTGGGGGTCGACACCACCACCTCGCACGAGGCAGATGCGCGCCACGAGCGGATCCTCGAGCACGTGCTCAGCCATTCGGCGGCGACGGTGATCCCGGGAGAAGCGATCAACGTCACCCACACCTCCTACGCCACGGGGGCGCGCACGACGCTGGTCCACCGGGGCGAGGCCTTGCTGGTCCGTGCCTATGCCGCGCACGTTGAACTCGAGCACCAGCGAATCGCGACTCCGGTCGGGCTCACCGACGCGTACCTGCCGAACGCCACCGGTGGGATGGACCTGCTCGAGGCCAAGTCCAGCACCAGCCGCCGCCATGTCCGCGAGGCCGTCGGACAGCTGCTCGACTACGCGCCGTTCTGCCCAGACCTCACCTCCCTTTCCATCCTCCTGCCCGAGCGCCCCGATCAGCGGACGATGGCGTACGCCCACCGGTACGGCATCGACGTCGCGTACCGACTCCCCGACGGCGGATTCCACCGTGACCCTGCACCCTCGCCAGCCCGTGCCGTGATCCTCGGGCTTGTCTCGCCCCAGCCCGCTCGTGTGGATGAGATCGACGCTCGGTTGATCGCGCGAGCCGGCTTCCCGCGAACGCCGGAGATCAGCCGTAGGGTCGCAGTCGCTGCTTCCACACGCGTTGTGGGGGGCCCTAGTCCCTCGATGCTCGGGCGCTAATCGGCGCCAAGCTCGTTGAGCCGGCTACCAGCAGCAAGGCCTAGCAGGCGACGTACTCGTCGAACGTGCCGGGTAGGTACCTGACGGTGGGGCTGTAGCAGCCGCTCGGCCATCCTGACAGCTCGTACAGAGCGATGTCGCTCGGGCTAGTCACAGGGCTGCTCAGTCCTTGGAGTCCTTGGGGACCCTCGGGCCCTTGCAGGCCTTCTGGGCCCCGCTCCCCGGCCGGTCCGGGTGGACCCTGGACGCCGGCCGCGCCTCGCTGGCCGGCGACTCCCGCTGGCCCAGGTGGCCCAGCAGGGCCTTCCTTCGCAAACGCGAGCGTGAGACCAGCGCCCGCGGTGCCTCCGCCCAGCGCCGCCACAAGGGCCACCGCCGCGAGGGTCACCCATCCTGATGGTGCGCGTGAGCTCTCCGCGGCGGACGGAGCGGACACGATCGGCGGCATGCGGAAGGCCTTTCAGAATGCACTGGTGGAGTCGAGGGCATCTTCAAGCGCATGCACGCTGCGCGATAGGCCCAAACGGGACAAGTCGCCCATTCAGGATCCTCCTTTAGGGCTATCGCGTGCCAGTCGCGCTCCTGGCGCGCCCACCACGCCACCGCAGTGGCCCCCCTCGTCTCCGGCCGGATGGACCGCGCTCATCGAGGAGTGCACCCCAGACGCCCACCGCACCCGGCAAGACCCCCCCGCCGGACTCGCCCAAACAACGCGTTAGGCATCGGCGCGCCGATGGACGAGCGGCGCAGCAGCCATATAACCTTGTTTATGGAGGTGGTCGAGGTGGCTGTAGGGCTATCCGAGGGCGAGCCGAGTGTGGCGCTAGCGCGCAGGCTGCGGAGTCGGCGCGCGGTGGACCGGCTGGACTACCTGCGCACGGTCCGGGCGCTGGCCGCGACGATGAACCAGGCGGCGCTTGCCGCCGAGCTCGGGGTCACCCAGCCGGCGATCAGCGCGGCGATGAAGAAGGCCCGCGAGGTCGAGGACCTGCCTGAGGGGTTCTCCGGGGCGGGTCCGTACGAGATCGCCGAGCGGTACGCCGCTGGCCAGATCGACCGCGCACGACTGATCGAGGAGCTCAGTCGCTTCCCCTACGCCCCGACACCGCGCACCGACGGGGTCGACTGGCTCGTCGATGACGTGCCGAAGACGGTCGGGGAGGTGCTGGACGCGCTCCGTGCTGGGCTGATCGACGCCGAGCTGTATGAGCAGGTGCAGGACGGTATCGACACATACCGGCACACTGCGGTGCGTGACTGAGCAGGTAGACGACCCCACAGCCGCACACCGCGAGACCGTCCGCGCGTTGTGCGAGGCCGGCGGACCGCTCGACCCCACCGGCCCCAGCGCCACGACGGCCAACCCCGACTGGTTCCGTGGGGGCGATGTCCGTCGTCCCACCACCCAGCGCGACGCCCTGCACCGCCGACTCCTGGCCGAAGCGCGGGCCGAGCACCCGGCCGCGCGCCAGGAACGGCGTGCGATCGTCCTGGCCGGCCCACCCGGGGCCGGGAAGTCCACCGTGCTGCGCGACGTGATCGGCGTCGACAAGAGCGCGTGGCTGACGATCGACGCCGACGAGTTCAAGCACAAGCTCCTGCGCGAGGCACTCGCCGACGGGTCCTACGAGCGGTTCCTCAAGCCGGCCCAGATCAAGGACCGCGAGGCCGCGGGGGAGCGGTTTTTCCCGCTCGAGCTCGCCGCCCTCGTGCACGAAGAGTCGTCCCTCCTGGCGAACCAGCTGCAGGCTCAGGCGCTGCAGGAGGGCACCAACGTCGTCATCGACTCCGTGCTGTCCAACCCCGACAAGGCTGTCGCGCTGGGTGAGCGGCTCGTCCGCGCCGGCTACACGGTCGAGGTGATCGACGTCGAGGTGCCCTTCGACCTCTCCCAGCAGCGGATCGCCGGGCGCTGGCGCGAGTCCTACGAGAGCGCGGTGCTCACCGGCGACGGCCTCGGTGGGCGATGGGTCCCGAGCCTCTACGCGCGCTCGGTGTTCGACGAGACGACCGGTCGGTCCAAGTCGCAGGAGTCAGCGGCCCGGCTCGCGCAGGCGTGCCCGGCGGTCCAGCGTTTCCGCCGCTTCTGGGCCCCCGATCCGACGGCACCGCGCGTCGTCGAGGTCGACCAGTCGCGCCGCACCAACGGCGCGCCCCTGCTCGAGACCGCCCTCGTGCACAACGCCACCCGCGGACAGGGCGCCCGCGCACCTCAATCGCGTGCGGGGACGACACCGGACCGCTGATTCGCCAGCAGGGACGTGGACCGAGGCTTTGATGTCCCGTTGACGACGTCAGGCAGGATGCCGGGGTGAGCACAGCACCCGGACCAGGACACAGCGCTGTCGAGCCAGCCGGCTACGCCGAGCTCCTCGCCACCCTTAAGGACCGGGTCCGTACCGCGCAGGTGCGGGCGGCACGCGCCGCGAACACCGAGGTGCTGCGCCTGTACTGGTCCGTGGGCCGCGACATCCTCGACCGGCAACAGACGGCCGGGTGGGGGAGCAAGGTGATCGACCGGCTTGCTGCTGACCTGCGTCGGGAGTTCCCCGACCAGCGCGGGTGGTCCCCGTCAAACCTAAAGAACATGCGCCGCACCGCCGAGGCCTGGCCGACGCTCGAGGAGTTCGGCCAACAGGCTGTTGGCCGATTGCCCTGGGGACACGTCGTCGTGCTGCTCGAGCGACTGAACACCCGCGCGGAGCGCGACTGGTACGCCGCCCGGGCCGCCGAAGAAGGCTGGACCCGCGCCGTCCTCGAACACCACGTCGCGACCAACCTGCGGACCGCCCTCGGTGCCGCGCCCACGAACTTCACCGCGGCACTGGACTCACCGGACTCCGAGCTTGCCCAGCAGCTCGTCAAGGATCCCTACGTCTTCGAGCACCTCGGCCACATCCGACGCGCGGCCGAGCGCGACGTCGAGCAAGCCCTGATGGACCGATTGCAGGACACCATGCTCGAGCTTGGTCGCGGCATGGCGTTCGTCGGGCGCCAGGTGCGTCTCACCGTCCCCGACGACACCTCCAGTCATGTCGACGAGTTCTACGTCGACCTGCTCTTCTTCCACGTCGAGCAGCTGCGATACGTCGTGGTCGAACTCAAGATCGGCCAGTTCGAACCCGCACACCTGGGCCAGCTTGGTACCTACGTCGCCATCGTCGACGACCAGTACCGCCGCCGGGCGATCCACGCACCGACGATCGGAATCCTGCTGTGCACCGGCAAGGCCGGCCCCACCGTCCGCTACGCCCTCGCCGCCACCTCCGCACCAGTCGCCGTCGCCGACTACTACGGACTTCCCGCAGACGCCCAGGCGGCGCTCCCCTCCGTAGAGGAGCTTCAAGCCGTCGTTGACGGAGAGCTCGACAGTCGAGGCGCGTAGCCGGCAAGTCTGCTTTGCGCGATGCGGCGACGCTGACGCACTCCCGCGATGACGCCGCCCGACGGTCCTGTGGCATCAGGTTGCGCCGCAGGCTGGTGGTACCCGCAGCGCGCAGAACCTTCCCCAGTCTGGACAAGGCCCTTGGCGCCGGGGTCAGCGTGAATGGGAAGGGCGGCCGCCGGGTCCCTCACGCGTTTCGGGCTGAGTTCTTACAGGTGGTGGTGGGGGCGGGGGAGGCGGCGTGGCACTGCGGTTCTGAGCCATTCGTTCCTTCTTTGCCGTTGATCTGGACTGTCGTTGCGGCGGGTGCACCGCGACTGCGTCCGCCGAATCAAAGTCAGGCTTCGCGGCCCTCGCCCCGCGGTGGGCGCTCGCGAGTGAACGTCTCGCGCTGAACGCTCACAGGAGGCGGCGGCGGCGGCGGAGGCGGGCCAGCAGACGTCTCTACGGGATTCTCAGCCATCACTTGCCGTCCCCGCGATAGACGGCGATGCCGTCGTCATCACTGGCCATCAGATCTTGAACCGCCACTGGAGGTGGCGGCGGGGGTGGCGGCGGGGGGGTCGGTGACGAGGCCATGAGTATCTCCGATCTGAGAGCGAACTGGGGGCTGGGATGGCGCTGGGTTCGGTGCGATGTCAGTGGTCGCGTTAAGTGTGGTGATGAGGACGACAGCGAGCGAGGTAAGGCCCGCCGCGAGCAACCAGACCGCGCTGGTCGTCCATCGGCCCCGGACGGTGGATAGATGCTGGGAAGCCAGCAGCGCCTGCCGTGGCGGCCCAGGCCGGCGTGTCCTGGCGCGTAGCCAGGCCGCAATCCGCTCCCGGTGCGTGGGCTCGGGCTGCGTGGGATTCGCGGCCAGCAGCATGTGTGCGAAGTGCTCTATATCCCCGTTCCAACCGCCATTATCAAGAAAATCGGACCATGCGTTGATGGTCTCTTGGGTGACCACCGTTGGGGTTCTTCGAGGAATCAGCGCCATCCCTGCGCAGACGGAACTGGCGACGATCAGGGCAGCGCTGGTGACAGTCGCCCACCAGGGGAGGCTGTACCGGCCGATGCCGTCCAGCACGTCTCCGCTGACGAGCAAACCAAGGAGCACTCCGTCGAACCCAATGAGCGCAACTGCGCTCTGCTGAAACGCTGCGCCCCGGCGCTGCTGCTGCTCGAGGAGCCAACGCGCCTGATCGAGGAACGCTGTGGCGCGCGGCAGGCTCTGGGCGTATGGATCATCCGACGAGGACGTAGGGGCAGGGTCAGCCGGTGGCGCGTTCCTGCGTCTGCGACTCACGACTCCAGTGTGCCGCGCCCCACCGACATGCGGTCGACGCCCTCCGCCCTGCCGCCCTGACTCATCGCTGCCCTCGATCCGGGTGGGTACAGCAACGTATCCTCAATCTTCCAAGCTATGGCTCGGTAGTCGGGGATGTGTGCGGCAGGCTCGTGCACCGCGTCTGGGGGCAGGTCCCCAAGGTGTAACCCGGGTGCCGTAGGCAGATGCCTGGACCTGGCGCGGCGAACCCTCCAGTAGAGGAGGGGGCTCCCAGAGGGACAAGTCTGGGTTTGAGTCGCCGCTCTCCCGTGAGAGTCCGCCCGTCATGGGTGAACTCTCACGGGAGGGCAAGCGCCGACCGACTCGGATGCCCGTCGATGGGCGAGGGAGGGACCCCTCCGGTTAATGTTCGCGCATGACCTTCCGCGCCACAGTCGCTCGCGTGTTGATTGCCTCGCCCGGGGACGCCCAGAGCGAGCGCGATCAAGTCGAGCAGACCATTCACCAATGGAACGCCGAACGCTCGCTAGCAAGTGGCATCATATTCATGCCTGTGCGATGGGAAACCGGCACCGTCCCGGTCCTGGAAGGTGATGGCCAATCGATCGTCAACAGACAGATTGTTGACGACGCGGACATAGTGATGGCCTTCTTCAAGTCTCGTATCGGAACCCTGACGCCGCGGGGCATCTCGGGCACGGCAGAAGAAATATTGCGCTCCGCGGACGCGTCGAAGCCGGTGCACGTCTGGTTCTCGAAAGCGCCGCATCCCACAGACGTCGACACGAGGCAGCTTGACGCTCTGCGCTCCTTCGAAAAGAGTCTTCAGGACCGAGGACTGCTGGGGCGGTACGAGAGCCCGGAAGCCCTCGCGCACCATGTGAGGGGCGCGCTTGAGCACGACATCGCGAGGATTGCAGCCCTCGGGCGTGGCGACACTCACCAACCGACGATCTCCACGCGCCGCTCCGGCCCGAGCACGGCCGATCACCATGCAGAGGCGCTTCGGGCCGAAATCGAGATCCTGACGGGCAACGCTGCAGCGCAGGGGTGGACCACCGGAAAATCCTCAACCACGACTTTGCGGTTTGAGAGCCCGAAAGGACGAAAGTTTAGTCGCTCGGTCGCAGGAGACCCCGGCTCGGCGCGTCAAGAGCTGCGGCGCTTTGAGCGCGAACTGAGGTCCTTTGGTCTGCGCGTTAACCGCACCGTTCGAGTGCCGGAGCGGTGACAGGCGACCGTGGCGGTCCGGACGCTCGGGCGGATCGCGCCACACGGTCGATCAGACCCCAGGCCGTGCGGCAACGCCTCATCACCGGCGGGCGTGACATTGAGCGCTTGTCGCGGGCGGCGGGGCACTCAGCGGGACGTCGACACGGCGCGCAGTGGGCGCAAGGGCACTCCGTCGGGCCTATCCTGATTCGGTGACGCACCGAGATCGCGGCGAGGATCCTCGTTCGTTGCCAGCGTTCGAGTTTGAACACCTGGTCGCAAGAGTCGCCCCGCACCTACTGGACACTTCGAGCATTGTCCGAGAGCCGCGACTGGCTGATGGCGCACAGCCTGATCTCGTTGCCCGACTGCCGGATGGCGGCCGGGTCATTATCGAAGCGAAGGCGGTGACTCCTGGCACGCCACGACGAGTGCGAGAAGCCGCGAATCAACTTTCGTATTATGCAGAGCAGCTGCGACAGGCGGAGCAACTTGATCGAGCACCGCTCTTGATTCTAGCCGTTCCAGGCACGCTTGCCCCCCATCTACAGCAATCCCTTCGCCAACGCGGAATCGATCTGTGGGACGGAGCACTTCTTGCGCGCGCTCTGCGCCGCTTAGGACTTCGCGCAGAGGCCGAACGGCTTGCACAGCCAAGAGAAGACCAACTACTATCGGTACGCGAGCCCGCAGAGGAACTGTCTGCCAGATTGAGGCGGGTAGAATGTGGGCGAGCAAACTGGGCGACCTACCAGCGCCTATGCGGAGATATCCTGTCGTTCTTGTTCTGCCCACCGCTGGAGCAGCCTATAAGCGAGAGCGCAAACGAGTCCAAGATCAACAGGCGCGACTTCGTGATACCGAATTATGTGAGCGATGGTTTTTGGGGCTTCATGCGCGACAAGTACGCCGCCGAGTATATCGTCGTGGATGCGAAGAACTATTGCAAGGGAATCGAAAAGGATCAGGTCCTTCAGATAGCTAATTATCTGAATCGTCATGGCGCAGGACTCTTCGGCGTGATTATCTCGCGCGGACCGAGCCGCTCCAGCGCCGAGCTAACCCGGCGGGAACAGTGGATATTGCATAGTAAGTTAATCTTGACGCTGACGGATGACGACTTGCAGCAAATGCTCTCCAATAAGCAGGCCGGCGCCGACGCCACGGATGTAGTGCGTCAGAAGATTGAGGACTTCCGCCTCGGCTTTTGAGTGCGCCGTTGAGCACCGCACCTTTGACCCGGCGAGGACTACACGGCAGCTAGCCCCAGAGCCGTTCGGGACGATCGGATGTCATAACGTCGATTATCGGCGCGGCGCACGCCCATGATGGTTGGCGGCCTCGCATGTACCTCCGAGTCCCCGGTTCACATCTTGCGTCGTCGAAACGAGGCTCGCGAGGTCGACACCGACACCCGCATGTGGAGATGATCGTCTATGACCGAGCCGCGACCTCGCCCACGACTTCGTCTCGACGTGCCGGACGACCTCGTATCCGCAGTGCATGACCGCAGAGTGATTCCGTTTGTTGGCGCAGGGTTCTCAGCGGGCCTGGGCATGCCCGATTGGGAGTCTCTACTCCGAGGCTTGGCGGAGGAAGTCGACTCCGGGCTCGACTTTGATCAGATCAAGACGATGGCAAACGGCGACTACCTCCAGATAGCCGAGTTCTTATACATCAAGTCCGATAAGCGGATCGGCCCTTTGCGCCATGTCATCGAGGGAATGCTCGGACGCACCCCGCCCCCCACATCATCCTCATGTCACACGGAGCTGGTGAATCTGGGTGCGCCTCAAATTTACACCACCAACTACGACGACCTGATCGAGCAAAGTTACCGCGCGTTGGGCGTACCCACATCAGTCGTAGCCCTCCCCAAAGATGTCGCCAATTCCGGGAGCGACCGAGTTCAGATCGTTAAGTACCACGGTGACCTTCGCCACGAGAACACGCTGGTGCTAACTGAATCCGCATATTACCGCCGCCTAGATCTCGAGTCACCGATGGACCTTAAGTTTCGGTCGGACATACTCGGACGAAGCGTGCTATTCATGGGATACAGTTTTCGAGATGTAAACATCCGGTTGATCTGGTTCAAACTAATGCAGATGATGCAGGACATCCCGCCTGACGATCGTCGCGCGTCATACATCGTAAAGACTTCCCCTAACCCCGTCCAGGATGCGCTGTTTCGCGATGTCGGACTTACTCCCATCACGCTAGATCCTCGTGGGGAGTTCAACACGGAGGACCGAACCAAGCTGCTTGCCGATTTTCTTCTCGAGTTGGCGACGCGCGCAGGAGGGGATTCGATCCCAGGCACAGGCGACCCGATGTTCGCGTCCACGGCGCTACTAGCACGCATCCCGAAACGCGTCCAGCGAGCACCTGCGCTAGGCGACTATTTGCCCGAGAACATAGTTTTAAGCGGCGGCGGCGGCTTCGGGGAGATCATGACCGCGTCGAGACGCTTCCTGGAACGACGGTTGCCGGCATCAGTTAGAGACGACGCGGGTGAGCGATTCCAGAGCGTCCTGAATGCAGCAACTCTCAGTTCCACCATGGTCCCCAGCCTAATTGACAAGATCGTACTTTTCGGCCCGTCCGATGCTTTGACAACCTGGACCTGCAACGTCATGCGGGGAGGAAATAGTCGAAATCACGCCATACGCGATGCGCTCTACTCGAGCGCATTCACACCTTGGTCGATACTCTGGGGCGGAAAGTTGTCTGCGGATGCCGCGGCCGAGTTGATCAAGGCGCTACAGAAGGAGATCAAGTGGACAGCTAGAGGTAACGCCGATGAAGATCTGGTGTTCCTGGCCGACTTGGTCACACGAATCCGCGAAGGCCATGTATGCGACACTGACGATGACCTCACCGCAGCCGCCGTTACCGCTTTGCAATCCGCGTCCGAGATCTACCCCGCACTAGGATCGCTAGCGGTGGAGGGCGATGCCCGGCCGTCGGTGTCTGAAGCACTCGAGCAAGTTGGCAACAGGGTCGCTCATCTGGCCTCGTCGAACGGACCCGTCGATTCTGAACGTTTTTTTACGATCGATGATCTTGACTTAGAGTTTGATTTTGGCATCTTCGGCGAAGAGCCCACAGGCGGCGAAGGAAGTCGCGCTGACGAATAGTCGACCGATCACCGCGCTTCAAACCACGGGCTCTTCCGGGGGCGCGCCGTTCGATCGAACGCAAACGGTCACGCAAAGCATGTCATAAGGTCCATTATCGGCGCCGCACGTCGAGCGCGACCCTCATGTTCGGGTGCGCAGCGACCGAGTGAGTCCAAGTGGACTTCTACCGCCTGTCGCCCGAGCGGGCGGCGGAGTTCTGCGCCCATGTGGGGGCGCGGGAGCCGTATCTGCTGCGGCAACTGGCGTCATGGCTGGATCAGACCGGCGGCCCGTTGGACGCGATGGATGCGTCTGTCGACTCGCTAGTCCCGCTGTGGGAGTGGTACTGCGACCTGATCAGCGCTGACTTCCTCGGCCTGACTGAAGGTCTGATGCCGTCGACGCTCCCGAAGCTGTTCGGTCCAGGCCTCCCCGAGGACCTGGAGCGCGCGCGCAGTGCATGGGTGGTCGCCGACCGGCTGGTCCACTATGCGCGCCTGGTCTTGGCTCGGCTCGTGCAGGGCGCTCGCTGGGCCGTCTGCCACATGCCACCCGACCACCGGCATCAGAGCCCGAGCGTCGTCCTGCCCGGATGGAAGGCGCCGAAACGACTCAAGGGCGACTGGCCGGTCGCTTTCTTCGACGTCGTGGGCGCGTTCGCTCTCGCCGCGACCACCGACGAAGCACGGAAGGACGCGCTGCGCACGATCATCGTCCGCGACTGTCCTCCCGAGCTGGTCGCCGTTCACCAAAGCCCTGAGCCCTCGGTCCTGCGCCCGTACTTGACCGCGGACCTGCCCCCGATGCCCGGGCACGCCCGGGTCACCCCGGCGCTGGCGTGGCTCGACGACCCCGCGCCCGGCCCGGAACCGGCGTTCTCCGCCGAAGAGGAGGACTGGGAGGACCTTGTCCTGGCCAAGGGGCCCGCGCTCGGGCTCGAGGACGAGCCGTGGCTGCTCACCTCGCTGCCGGCCGACCGCGTCGCCGCTGCACTGAAGGCGGGCGGCTTCATGCGCGTCACCGCGGCGGGCCTGCTGCGGGAGGAGGAACTGGAGCACCCGGGCGGAATCGCCCAGATGGCGACCCTGGTCAGCGACGGCGCCCTGCGCGCGGTGTACATCGAGCCCATCGATCCCACACCGCAGAGTTGGGAACGGCTCGTTGCGCCGCTGCGGATGCTCGCCGCCGAGCTTGGCGCGAACCTCGTACCGCACTCCGACTACCCCGACTGACGTGAGAACAGACCTGCTAGGCGCTGGCGGTGTACGTCTAGGCGCCTCACGTGTCCGGCTACGTACTCCATTTACCGAGGTGAGCATGGTTTTCTTCGATAGCTTGTCGCCGGCGCAGGCAGCGCAGTTCTGCGAGCACGTGGTTGCACGCGAGCCATACCTGCTACGGGAGCTGGCGTCCTGGCTGGAGCAGACCGGTGGGCCACTGGAGGCGATGGACGCGTCGGTCGACTCCCTGGTCCCACTGTGGGAGTGGTACCTGAACCTTGCGGGAGAGGGCTTCCTCGGGCTGACCGACGGTCTCGTGCCGTCGAGCGTGCCGAGCCTGGCCGCGCCCGATCCCGGCGACCATGCCGCCGAGCAGGCACGCCGCGGCTGGGTGGTCGCCGACCGTCTGGTGCACTACGCGCGGCTGGTCCTGACCCGGTTGGTCCCGGGCGCCTACTGGGGCGTCTGCCACGACCCGGGAGTCTCCAACTACCACCAGGTCCCGAGCGTCTTCCTGCCGGGCTGGCCCGACCCCGCACGCCCGGGCGGGGACTGGCCGTCCGTCTACTTCCACGTCGTGGGTACATTCGCAGTCGTCGACGTGAAGTACAACGAGATCCAGCGCGACAGGCTGCGCAAGATCGTGCTCCAGTTCTGCCCCGAACGGCTCCCGGTGCCGGCACGACAAGACCCTCACCCCTCGGTGCTGCGCCCGTACCTGACGATGGACCTGCCGCCGATCCCGGACATCGCGCGAGTCACCCCCGCGCTGGCCTGGCTCAACGAGCCATCCTCTGCACCCGAGCCCCCGGCCGACACGGCCTTCTCCGAGGAGGACGACTGGGAGGACCTGGTCCTAGCCAAGGGCCCCGTCCTCGGTCTGGAGGACGAGCCGGGGCTGCTGACCCCGCTGCCCGCCGACCGCGTCGCGGCCGCCCTGACCGCAGGCGGCTTCACCGACCTCGACGCCCCGGCCCTTATGGGAGGAGCGGAGTTCGAGCACCCCGACGACGTCGCCCAGGTGGCGACCCTGGTCCACGACGGCGCCCTGCGCGCGGTGTACATCGAGCCCATCAACCCCAGCAGGGAGTCGTGGGAGCGGCTCATCGCCCCGCTGCAGATGCTCGCCGGCAAGCTCGGCGCCAACCTCGTCCCGCAGAACGAGTACCCCGACTGACGCAGCAGAGCTCATCCGCGACGCGTGGGCCAAACGAGGCACCGACGTTCGAGGCTCCAGCGGGCGCTTAGGGCGCGTCTCCCAACCTCTGCTAAAGCGGGCGGGGATGCTGGCAGGGTGTCTCGTCGTGTGGTGTTGACCGATGCTCAGTGGGAGCGGATCGCTCCGTTGCTGCCCTCGGACGTGGGCAAGCCTGGCCGGCGGTTCCGGGATCACCGGCAGGTGGTCGAGGGCATCGTCTACCGGTATCGCACCGGCGTCGCGTGGCGCGATCTGCCGCCGGATTTCGGTCCGTGGCAGACGGTCTGGAAGCGACATGCCCGGTTCTCCAGGGACGGGACCTGGGACAACGTCCTGACCCGGCTGCTCGCCCAGGCCGACGCGGCCGGCGACATCGACTGGGCGGTAAGCATCGACTCCACGATCAACCGAACCCATCAGCACGCCGCGACCCTGCCCCGCACCACAGGGGGACGCCGCGAATCACAGGAATCAGATATCCGAGCCCGCTGACCACGCGATCGGCCGGTCCCGCGGGGGGGCTGTCCACGAAGATCCACCACGCCGTCGACGGACGCGGCCGGCCGCTGGTCGTCATGGTCGGGCCAGGGCAGGGCGGGGACGCACCGATGTGCCTGCCGGTGATCGACGCGATCCGAGTCCCGCGCCTCGGTCCGGGCCGTCCGCGAACACGCCCCGACTCGGTGCTGGCGGACAAGGCGTACTCCTCGCGGGCGATCCGCGCCGAGCTACGCCGTCGCGGGATCGTCGCGGTCATCCCCGAACCGCGTGATCAGCAAGGACACCGCAAGCGACGCGGCTCCCGCGGCGGGCGACCGGTCGCCTACGACCCTGTGGCCTACCGCGCCCGCAACGTCGTCGAACGGTCGTTCAATGCCCTCAAGCACTGGCGCGGGCTGGCCACCCGCTACGACAAGCTCGCCCTGACCTACCGCGGCGGCGCCGTCCTGGCCGCAGTCCTCGCCTGGCTGCGCGCGCCATGGAGAAGCACGCCTTAGCGCGGTCGCCCCCGTGCGCGGGTCACCGCTGCCCGCAGTCGCTCCCCCAGCGAGGCCGAGGTCTCACTCGCGTGCTGGAGCCGATCCGCCTCGGTCGCCGGCTCGGTGGCGATCTTCACGCCGCGGTAATGGATCCACACCTCGCCTTCCGGCCACAGCAGCAGACGGCGCGCGGTGGCGCCGCTGGCGAGAAGCTCGAGCTCTGAACCCCGCACTTCCACACCTGGGTCTGTGAGTCGCAACGCGTCCCAGTCAGCCTCGGGCAGCACCTCGGCGCCGGAGTACGTGAGGGTGACGAACTCGTAACCGGCGTCCCGATCACCGACGAGGAGCTTCCACTCGAAGCTGTCGCCCACGCGGGTGTATCCGTGGACCTGCGCATCGTGGAGGTTCAGACCGAGCAGCGCCACTGTCGAGGGATCCGCGACGTCCCGGATCTGTCTGACATGAAGTTGATAGTCCCTGTCGACAGCCGCGGCTTGTTCATCAGCCATCCGTCCGTCGTGCCAGTCATGGCTGAACCACCGCATGCCCGCAAGTCTCCCAGGAGAGGCTCAGAGCAGCGCAGACCCCTCACTGCCCAAGGCGACGACCCCAACCTCCCACGCTCCGCTCCGCGCCGTTGAGAGACACGTCCTAGCAGTCAAACCGCCACGTAGTCATAAGAATCATTATCGGCGGTTCGGCAGCCTGACCGACTGGGCACCGCGACGTCACCCGCGTGCGCGGGCCCGGAGTGCTGCAGTCACCCGTCGCAGCAGCGCACCTGCCTTGGTGAACTGAAGTTGCCGAAGAGCGGCGCCTGGCCCGGCGCGGCGTGCGGCGTACATTGCGCATCCGGCACAGATGAACACTCCCGCCGTGCTGCCCAGTTCGACGACGTCCCGGCGCTCAAAGCGCCGCCCGCAGCATCCGCAGCGCTCGTGGGTGGCGTCGGTAGTGGTTTCGGCTGTGGTCATCGCGCTCTTCCTCTCGCGCCGTCAGGGCACCGGTGGCCCGCCTGCCCCGTCCACGCCGGTCGCGGCCCGGACGGCTTCACGCAGTAGAGCGATGTCGGGAACTCCTGCGGTTCCCGTCGAAGTCCGATAGATCCGGCATGCCAGTGCCGGGGTCGCTCTGGGTGGAGCGAATGGGTCGCGCCCGTTCAGGAGGATGGTGGGCGAGCCGGTGAACGCGAGCTCGGCTGCCTCCTCGCGCGTGGTGACCAGCCGGGTCTGGACCGCGACGTCCGGTAATCCGACGTCGTCGAGTGCTTGTCGCGCCAGGGCGACCGCCGCATCCCCGTTCGGGCAGTCCTCCACGATCAGCACGCGTACGTCCATGTGTTCATGATGCGCCCACGCTGTGCGGCTCGTCCCTCGAGCGCGCCGCGCGCGTTCACCCGCGGGTCTACGGGCAGGGCACTGAGGTAGCGCCTCGCCGACCTGCAGCCGACGCGCTGTGGGGTGGAGCGAAGGCGCGCGCCCGACGGGCAGAGCGGAACGTCGGTCTCGTCGGGTTCCCTAGCTTCCGGCAGCACGCGGCCGAAGGGCGTCCATCACTAAGTCGGTGATCACCCTTCGAGCGTCGGGTGCCGTGGCCTGGCGCGCCGCGCCGAGCGCATGAACGCAGTAGATGGCGAGCACGTCGACGTCGACGTCGACGCGAACTCGGCCTCGGCGGCTCTCTTCTCCGAGCAGGTCACGAAGGAGCGCGTGCAGTTCGTGCTGAGCCTCGGCGACGTACCCCTCGAAGTGCAGTCCGGCCGTGGCCGGCTCCTCGCTGTGCGCCGACGACAGACTGGCGTACGCCTCAAGCACGGCGCGCAGGGCGTGATCGGAATCCGTGGAGTGGGCGCGGACGTGGCGCAGATGCTCCAGGTGGCTGCGCACCTGGCGCTCGTGCCACGCGAGCAGGAGCTCGCGGGTGTCCGCGAAGTACCGGTAGAGCGTGCCTCTGCCAATCCCGGCCCGCTCGGCGACCGCCGACATGGTCAGGCCGGTCGGACCAGCGTCCGTGTAGATGGCGCCGACGGCGTCGAGCACGGACTCGCGCACGGCGTGGCGGTGGGCGTCGACCGAGTCGCGCCAGAGCAGCGGCATGCCCCCACCGTACCCACCCGAGTGACAGGGCGTCTGCCATGTGACACTGTGTTCCATAAAGCCGACCGAGGAGCTCTCGTGGACACCACACCGGATCGACCGTCCTCCCCATCAGCCGACCACGTCCGGACGGAGCGCCCGCGGGCACCGCGTTGGGTGAAGGTCCTGGCCATGCTCGGCGCCATGGTGGCGGCGTTGGTGGTGATCGCCCTGCTGGTCGGCGGCGAGCACGGCCCGCAGCGCCATGGGGCGGCTGGCGCCGAGGCGGGTCCGACCGTCGATTCGGGGGCGCGGGGGTGAGGATGTCGCCAGGGCTGCGCAAGGGAGCGCTGTGCCTGCACATCACGTCCTCGGTCGGGTGGACCGGGGCGGTGCTGACGTTCCTGGGGCTGTCCGTGGTGGCGATCACCGCACGGGAGGACGCGACGGTGCGCGCGATGTACGTCGCGATGGATGCGCTGGCGTGGACGGTGCTCGTGCCGCTGGCGCTCGCCTCACTGGCGACAGGGCTGGTGCAGTCGCTGGGCACGGTGTGGGGGCTCGTGCGGCACTACTGGGTGGTGACCAAGTTGGTGCTCACCGTGGTGGCCACATTCGTGCTGGTGCTCTACACCCAGACCCTCGCCACGCTGGCCGAGGTCGCGACGGACACCTCGAGCGGCGAGCTCGACGCGCTGCGCTCGGTCTCACCGGTGGTGCACGTGGTCCTCGCGCTGGTAGTGCTGCTGGGCGCGACGGTCTTGTCGGTGTTCAAGCCCAAGGGCCTGACGGCCCGCGGGTGGCGGCTGCAGCAGCGCACGCGGGCCGCCTGACCCCGGCGGGGCTAGGTCTCGCGGGCCGCGGGGTCGACGGCTTCGGCGCTGTGCTGCAGCTTCGTCCCGGGTTCGACGCCGGCTTCCTCGAGCCGCCAGATGAGCTCACCGATGGTGCGTTGCACCTCGCGCCACTGGGCTTCGGGGTGCGTGGCGCCGCCGTCGACGGCGCGGTGGGCGTCGAAGGACGTCAGGTACGCCTTCAGCCCGGCGCCCAGCAGCATGAGCTCACGCCCGGTGAGGGTGACCTGGTGCGGTGCGTCGTTGTCCACCGGGCCACCTACCGGGTCAGCCGACGCGGATGAAGGTGGGGTTGGTCTGCCAGATCTCGCGGATCTGGATCGTCTTGCCCGGGCGGGGGGCGTCGACCTGCATGTTGTCGCCGGCGTAGATCGAGATGTGCCCCGGGGACCAGATGAGGTCGCCCGGCTGGGCCTCGGCGCGGGAGACGACCGTGCCGGCGCCGCGCTGGGCGGAGGACGTGCGCGGGAGGGTGATGCCGACCTGGGCGTACACGTAGGACGTGAACCCCGAGCAGTCGAAGCCCTCGGGGGTGCTGCCGCCGGACAGGTAGGGCACCCCGACGTAGCGGGCCGCGATCTCGACGATCGCGTTGCCGTTCGCCGACGCGGGCGCCGCAGCGCCGATCGGCTCCGCCTCGGCGGCAGGGGCCTCCTGCGCGGCGGGCTCGGCTGCCGCGGCGCGGGCCGCGCTGCGCGAGGCAGGCGCCGGCGCGGGCTCGGGCGCTTCCTCGACGACGGGCGGCGGGGCGACCGCGGTCAGCGTCGGTGCGTCGAAGCCCCAGACGGCGTCGGGGGCGGCGGCCACGACCGGGGAGGTGTGCACCAGCGCGTGCGCGGAGGCAGTCAGCGCAGCGGTGTTGACGCCGGCGACGCTGGCGGCGTGGGTACCGGACCCGTGCGCGGATGCGGGCACAGCCACCATCGAGAGGAGCAGACCGGACCCGGCGGCGGCGACGGCCGAGCGGCGACCAGCGGTGGCCAGGCCCGCGCTGGTCGCGGTGGCGAGGTCGTCGAGAGAGGTCGTGGGGCGACCCGGTGAACGGCGACGGCCGCGGGTGGCGCTCGAAGGCATGGTGAACCTCTCCAGACGCCTACGAGGTGAGCTGTCGGGTTCGGGCTGGAGAACGCCCGGCCGGTCACGTTCGACCGGCTTCACCCCAAGGACACCGCACGGATGCCCACAAGTGGGTCCCCCGCTCCTGCCAGCAGGACTGGAACTGACCGCGGGTGGTGGCAGGACTCGGCGATCCACCTCAGGCCGCCCCAGGAGGGTGGGGCGGGTCGATCCTAGGTGCCCCCTCGCGCGAATGTCACGGCGAGATCACGCTGGGAGGGCCACACGCCGCACCACGTGCTGGTCACCGCGACATGACCGCCCGAGCGGGAATGCCCACGCACCGGGACACGTTGTGCGCTGGTATACCCCCCAGGGGTATCCGTAGCGGGTAGGTCGTCGAGGAGGGCCGGATCATGAGCACGTCGCATCCCGAGCACCACACCACCCCGCCAGGTGCCGAGCACACCGGCCACCACGGCACGCCGGCGAGGGTGACCCCGGGCCCGGAGCCGACGGCTCACGGTGAGCACCACCCGGTGCACGCCCAGCACCACCCTGACCACGGCGCGCACGGCCACACCGACACCGCCCACGCCGAGCACGATCACCAGGGGGCGGCGCCGGCGGGTGGCCACGAGCATGGGCACGGTGGCCATGGTGGGCACGGGGACCACGTCGGGCAGTTCCGGCGGCTGTTCTGGCTGACGCTCGTACTGGCGGTCCCGACGGTGCTGGCCAGTGAGATGTTCGCGGCGCTCCTGGGGTACTCCCTGCCGGACGCACCCGCGATCGCGTGGATCTCACCGGTGCTCGGCACGATCATCTATTTCGTCGGCGGGCGACCTTTCCTGGTCGGGGCGGTCAGCGAGCTGCGGGCACGCAAGCCCGCGATGATGCTGCTCATCGGCATGGCCATCACGGTGGCGTTCGTCGCGTCCTGGGGCTCGAGCCTGGGGGTGCTGTCCCACGAGCTCGACTTCTGGTGGGAGCTCGCGCTGCTGGTGGTCATCATGCTGCTCGGGCACTGGGTCGAGATGCGGTCCCTGGCCCAGACGTCCTCCGCGCTGGACTCCCTGGCCGCGCTGCTGCCCGACGAGGCCGAGCGCGTCGACGGAGACACCATCACGGTCGTCGCCCCCGCGGACCTGCGCCTGGGGGACGTGGTGATTGTGCGCCCCGGTGGACGGGTGCCTGCCGACGGGGTCGTGGTCGACGGGTCCGCCGACGTCGACGAGTCGATGATCACCGGGGAGTCCCGCCCGGTCCGGCGCGGCGCAGGTGACCACGTCGTGGCCGGGACCGTCGCCACGGACTCCGCGATCCGGGTCCGCATCGACGCCGTCGGGGACGACACCGCCCTGGCCGGCATCCGCCGCCTGGTCGAGCAGGCCCAGTCCTCCTCCACCCGCGCCCAGCGCCTGGCCGACACCGCCGCCGGGTGGCTGTTCTGGTTCGCGCTCGGCTCCGCCGCCCTCACGCTCGCCGCGTGGCTGACGTGGGGCACCCCGGAGACGGCGTGGATCCGGGTCATCACCGTCCTGGTGATCGCCTGCCCCCACGCCCTGGGCCTGGCGATCCCGCTGGTGGTCTCCATCGCCACCGAACGCGCCGCCCGCGGCGGGGTGCTCGTGAAGGACCGCATGGCCCTGGAGCAGATGCGCACCGTCGACACCGTCCTGTTCGACAAGACCGGCACCCTGACCAAGGGTGAGCCCGCCCTGACCCACATCGCCGTCACGGGCACCCGCACCCAGGACGAGGTCCTCGCCCTGGCCGCGGGCGCCGAGGCCGACAGCGAGCACCCGCTCGCCCGCGCCATCACCGCCGCCGCCACCGCCCGCTCCCTGCCGGCGCTTCGGGCCAGTGAGTTCCGGGCCAGCACCGCGGTCGGGGTCCGCGCCGCCGTCGACGGGCACGACGTCGCCGTCGGTGGGCCCCGAATGCTCGCCGAGCACCACGCGGACCCGCTGCCCGAGACCCAGGCGTGGGCCGAGCAGGGCGCGATCGTCCTGCACGTGCTGATCGACGGGCAGGTCGCCGGGGCACTCGCCCTGGCCGACGAGATCCGCCCCGAGTCCCGTCAGGCGGTCGACGCCCTGCACGCCCTGGGTGTGCACGTGGTGATGATCACCGGGGACGCCGAGCCGGTCGCCCGCGCGGTCGCCGCCGAGATCGGGGTCGACCAGGTGTTCGCCGGGGTCCGCCCGGAGAACAAGAGCGAGAAGGTCGCCGAGCTTCAGGCCCAGGGCCGGCGCGTGGCGATGGTCGGGGACGGCGTGAACGACGCCCCGGCGCTGGCCCAGGCCGACGTCGGCATCGCGATCGGCGCCGGCACCGACGTGGCGATCGCCTCCGCCGGGGTGATCCTGGCCAGCGACGACCCCCGCTCGGTGCTGTCCGTGATCGAGCTGTCCCGCGCGTCCTACCGCAAGATGCAGCAGAACCTGTCCTGGGCCGCCGGGTACAACCTCATCGCGGTGCCCCTCGCGGCCGGTGTGCTCGCACCCGTCGGGTTCGTGATGCCGATGGCGATCGGGGCGATTCTGATGTCCGTCTCGACGGTCGTGGTGGCGCTCAACGCCCAACTCCTGCGCCGCCTGGACCTGCGGCCCGAGGCCAGCGCGCAGGCAGTGCTCTCCCGCCGCGGCTGACCCCGCCGCCCCGGGCGGCGGGACGGCTTCATCGAACCTTGATGCAACGACAGCCTCGCCCGGGCATCCCCCGGGCGAGGCTGGTCGGGTGGGCGTGCCCACCGCACGCTCGTTGCCTGATGCCTCGCCCGGGACACCTGTCCCGGGCGGGGCACCTCGACGTTGGGAGACCTCATGAACCGCGCTCGACGGCGCCTCACCGCGACCGTGATCGCCTTCGGTGTGACCCTGGCGGTCGCCGCTTGCTCGGACGGCACCGGCCCGGCCACCGCGCCGACCGACCAGGCGACCACCGCCTCCGACGGGCACGCCCACGCCCATCCGGACGAGACCGACAGCGCCGGCCTGCCGGGGGCGCACACGCACGGGGTGGGGATCAACCCGGCCGACGACCTGGTCTACCTGGCCACGCACGAAGGGCTGTTCCGTTACGACGAGACGGGCCCGACGCGGGTGGGGCCGGTGATCGACCTGATGGGCTTCACCGTCGCCGGGCCGGACCACTTCTACGCCTCGGGTCATCCGGGGGCCGGGACGGACCTGCCGAACCCGGTGGGGCTGATCGAGTCCACCGACGCCGGCGAGACCTGGACCGCCCTGTCGCGGGAGGGCGAGTCGGACTTCCACGCCATGACCGCCTCGGACGCGGGGGTCGTGGCGTTCGACGGCGCAGCCCTGCAGGCCACGAGCGACGGGGTGAGCTGGGGTGACCTGGCCGTCCCGGTGCCGCCGTTCGCGATGGACGTCTCACCCGACGGGAGCACGATCGTGGTCACCAGCCAGGAGGGCCCGGTCCGTTTAACCGACGCCGGCGCGAGCTGGGACCGGCTCGAGGAGGCTCCGCTGCTCCAGGTCGTCGACTGGGCGGACCCCTCGACCGTCGTCGGGTTGACCCCAGACGGGGACGTCACGCTCTCCGAGGACGCCGGCGCGACCTGGGCGCCGGCCGCGACCCTCCCGGGACCGCCGCAGGCCGTGGCGGCGCACCGCGCCCCCGACGGGACGTTGCGCGTGGTGGCCGTCACGCAGGACACCGTCCTGGAGTCGGTTGACCTCGCGGCCGGGTTCGAGCCTTTGCCCGGCGCCTGACCGGGTTTGACCCAGGGTGCGGCAGGAAATCAACAGGATCTTCATCCGACGACCAGCCGGCGCGCGGGGTTCGCGCCGAAGAGTCAGGGGCGAGACCTTCCCGCCCTGAACGCCTGGAGCCTGCCCATGTGGACCCCGACCCGCCGCCCGATCCTGCTCACCGTCGCCGCTGCGAGCACCCTGCTGCTGCTCGCGGCGTGCAGCACCGGCGCCACTCGCCCCACTGCGGGCGACACCGCCCCGACGCCGTCAGCCGAGACGCCGGCGCCGACCGGGGTGACCGGCACGGTGTGGGTCGCCAATGAGGGCGAGGGGACGCTGACCGCGATCGACGCCGACTCCGGTCAGGTGTTGACCACGGTGACCGGGATCCCCAGCCCGCACAACGTGCAGGCCAGCCCGGACGGATCCACCGTCTGGGCGGTCAGCGGGCACAACAACGCCCTCGTCGCCCTCGATGCCGAGAGCTACGAGCTGCGCGGGACCGCGGCTACCGGGACCAGCCCCGCACACGTGGTGCTGACGCCCGACGGGTCGTCGGTCTATGTGACCAACTCCGGCGAGGACTCCCTCGACCGGTACGACGCCGCCACCCTCACCCCGACCGGCACCCTGGACCTCAGCCCCGGCCCGCACGGCCAGCGCCCCAGCGGCGACGGCACCGTCCTGGTGGTCGCCGGCACGGCCGCCGGGACCATCGACGTGGTCGACCCCGCCACCCTCACCCGCACCGCGACCATCCCGGTCGGGGACTCCCCGGTGCAGGTCGCCGTGTCGAACGACGCCCGCACCGCGTACGTGAGCCTGGCCGGGACCAGCACGGTCGCGAAGGTCGACCTGACCACCCAGGCGGTCGTCGCGACGGTCGACGTGCCGTCCCCACCGGTCCAACTGTTCCTCACCCCGGACGGGACCAGCCTGCTCTCGGCCGACCAGGGCACCCCCGACGCGCCCGGCGACACCGTGACGGTCATCGACGTCGCGACCATGGACGTGCGGGCGACCATCGCGACCGGGTCGGGCCCGCACGGGGTGGTCATCGACCCCAGCGGGGAGGTGGCGTGGGTGACCAACCTCTACGACGACACCGTCTCGGTGCTGGACCTCGCCACGAACACCGTCGCGGCCACCATCCCGGTCGGTGACCTGCCCAACGGGATCTCCTTCACCCCGCGCACCGGCGCGCGCCCGGCCGCTGCCCCGGCCTTGACCGTCCCGGACTACGCCACCGGAGCAGGCATCGAGGACTCCGGCACCCACAGCGACGACCACCACGGCTGACCCCAGCCGCAGGCGCACAGACCACCGCTCCGCCCGCCCCACCGGCGACGGGTGCGGTCGTGGCGCGCCGTCGTCGTGGGCACCGGTACGCGGTCGGGCGCCTCGTCGATGAAGTTTCGATGGAGGTCACCCCGAGGGACCTAGAGGTCCCATGTGCCCGGGCCGGGCCGCGACGACAGTGCACTCAGACACCTTCGTCAGGAGCTCCGCATGCATCCCGTACTAGTCCGGCTGCCGGTCGCCGTGGCTCTCGCCCTGCCGCTGGTCGGCGCATTCACCCTCGCGCTCCCGGCGCCTGCTGCCGCGGACGCCGTGCACCAGGACACCGCCGAGCACGACGCCGAGTCGCACGACCACGCCGCGCGGCCGAGCACCAGCCCGGCAGCAGACGAGCCCACGCTCGACCCGGCGCCCCGGGGCCAGGTTCTTCCCGGGGTGGAGCCCGACGCCCACGCTGACGCCGGTGCGGGGTTGGCGCACGAGGGGGGCCACGACTCCGGCAGTGGCTCTTACGAGGCGCCGGCAGACACCGGTGGCGCGGACGGGCACGACGAGACAGCCGGGGAGCACGCCGAGCAGGGCGCGGCGCCCGTTACCCGGCCGCGGACCGCGGTGCTGTCCACGTTCGCCGGGGTCAACGCATCGGTGCTGATCGCTGCCGCGGTGCTGCGCCGCCGTGACCGCACCCGGCCCCGCCACCGTCCCCGCCCGGCCGGCGCCCCGACCACCGCCTGACCGCCCCGAAGGACACGACGATGACCACACTGACCCCGCCCCCGGCCCCGCCCGAGGCAGCCGCCGACCCGGACGTGACGCCCGGTCCGGACCTGACCCCACCCCCGGTCGGGCGGAACCTGATGACGATCCCGTGGGTCGCCCGGTCCTTGCGGTCCGGCTGGTACCCGAAGATCTTCCAGATCCCGGTCGCCGCCGTCTTCGGGCTGGTCGCCTACCAACTGCTCGCCGGCCCCGACCGCGCCCACGACAACGCGGGCACCGCGCTGATGTGGGTGCTGTGGTGGCCGGTCATCCCGATCGTGTTCGTGCTGCTCGGCCGGTTCTGGTGCGCGGTGTGCCCGTTCGGGGCCTTGTCCGACGCGGTGCAAAAGCTCGTCGGGGTCAACCGGCCCGTGCCCAACTTCCTGAAGAACTACGGCATCTGGATCATCGACGCCTCGTTCCTGGCCATCACGTGGGCCGACCACGTCTGGGGCGTCGTGGAGTCCCCGTGGGGCTCCGGAGTGCTCCTGCTGTTGCTGACCACCGCGGTGATCGCCTCCGGTGCCCTGTTCCAGCGGCGCACGTTCTGCCGGTACCTGTGCTTCCTCGGCGGGCTGTCCGGCAACTACGCCCGCACCGGCATGGTCGAGCTGCGCGCCGACAGCGCGATCTGCAAGACCTGCAAGTCCCGCGCCGTCTGCTACAACGGCAACGACAAGGTCGCCGGGTGCCCGCTGTTCACGTTCCCCCGCACCATGGAGGACTCGGCGAACTGCAACCTGTGCGCCAACTGCATCAAGTCCTGCCCCAACGACGCGATCCAGGTCCGGGTGCGCAAGCCGACCAGCGAGCTGTGGTTCATCACCAAGCCGAAGATCGAGCAGTCGATGCTCGCCATGGCAATCATGGGCATCGTCTTGATCCAGAACATCACCATGCTCGAGGTCTGGAACGGCTTCCTCGCCCGCATCGAGGCCCTCACGGGGATCACCAGCTACGCCGTGATCTTCACCGTCGCGTTCGCCGTCGCGGTGTCCGTCCCCGTCGGCCTCCTCGCCCTGGCCTCACGCATCGCGGCCCGGCGGAACCTCGAGGACACGAAGCTCAACTTCGCGCGGTTCGGGTACGCCCTCATCCCGCTCGACGTCGCCGGACACCTCGCGCACAACCTCTTCCACCTGCTCGCCGAGGGCGGCTCGGTCTACTACACGGTCGCCAACCTGTTCGGCGCCGGCGTCAGCGGTGACCCGGCACTCGTGAGCACCGGCACCATCCAGGTGCTGCAGTTCGCCCTCCTCGCCCTGGGCATCGCCGGGTCCGTCTACACCGCGAAGCGCATCGCCTACCGCCGGTACCGCACCGCCGCCCGCCGCCGCGCCACGCTCACCCCGTACGTCGCGATCATCGCCCTGCTCGGGGCGATCAACGTGTGGATGTTCCTGCTGCCCATGGCCCACCGCATGTGACCGCCGTCGTGTCACCAGGGAGCAGACAAGGGGACGACTGGGGAGGGTGGTGCGCGATGGGTGCATGGGTCGTCGGCGTGGTGGCGTTAGTGGTGCTGGTGGTGGCCGTGGCCGTGTGGGCGGTGACCCGGCTGTTCCCCTCGACCCCCGCGCCCGGCCACTCGAGCGCTCCCGCATCGCGTGAGGTGCGGGAGTGATCAGGTCGCGGGCAGGGTGAGGGTGAAGGTGCTCCCAGCGCCCGGACCGGCGCTGGCGGCGGTGATGGTGCCGCCGTGGGCGTGCACGAGCGCCTGGCAGATCGCCAGCCCGATCCCAGACCCGCCCCGGGCGCGGTCGCGGGCGGTGTCGGCGCGGTAGAACCGCTCGAACACGTGCGGCAGGTGCTCCCCGGCGATTCCCTCACCGGTGTCCGTGACGCTGATCCGCACCCCCGCGGAGGGCGACGCGGCGGCGGTGAGGGTGACCGTTCCGCCGGCGGGGGTGTGCCGCAGCGCGTTGGCCACGAGGTTGTCCAGCACCTGCGCCAGGCGCAGCCGGTCGACCACCACCGCCGGCAGCCCGGCAGCGACGTCCTGGGTCAGCTCGACTCCCCGTGCAGTGGCGCGCTCCCGCGCCGCGCTGAGCGCAGCGGTGACCAGCTCACCGGGGTCGGTGGGGCGAAGGTCCAGCGCCAGGTCCCCGCTCTCGGCCCGGGTCACGGCCGCCAGGTCCTCCGACAGGCGGGTCAGGCGCGTGGCCTGGTCCCGCAGCAGGGTGACCGTGGCCGGGTCGAGGGCTTGCAGGCCGTCCTCGAGCGCCTCGAGGTAGGCGGTGATCGTCGCGACGGGGGTGCGGACCTCGTGGGCGACGTCCGCGAGCAGGCGCCCACGCAGACGCTCCCCGTCCTGCAGCCGGGTGGCCATCCGGTTGAACGACGCGGCGAGGTCGTCGAACTCCCGGCCCATGCCAGGGGGCGCGACCCGGGAGTCGTAGCGGCCCGCGCCCAGGGCCGATGCCGCGGAGGACAGCGCCGCCAGGGACCGCCCGATACGGCGGGTCAGCACCACCGAGACCGCCAAGGACGCGGCACCGGCGCCGGCCAGGGCGAACGCCAGAGCCAGGGTGCTGGCGGAGCGGAACGCCTGCTCCGCGTGCAGGACCGCCTCGTCGTGGTCGCTCAGCCCGGCCTGGAGCATGTGCTCGTGGAAGACCGCAGGGCCGACCAGCCACGCGACGGCCCAGGCGGTGATCGCCCCGACCACCATGACCAGCACGATGCCTGCCAGCAGACGCCCCGCCAGCCCCCACCGCGACGGCCCACCCCACGCGGCGGTGGTCACTGGCCCGGCCCGATCCGGTACCCGACACCGCGCACGGTCCGGATGAACCGCTGCGCCTCGGCGCTGTCCCCGAGCTTCTGGCGGACGTGCAGCACGTGCACGTCGACCAGGTGCTCGTCCCCGACCCAGCCCGGGCCCCACACCGCCTCGATCAGCGCAGGGCGGCTGAACACCATCCCCGGCCGGGCGGCCAACGCGGCCAGCACGTCGAACTCCGTGCGGGTCAGCGCCACGGGCTCCCCGTCGACGTGGACCTCGCGGGCCGCCGCGTCCAGCGTCAGCGACCCGACGGTCGTGACCGTGGCGGCCGGTGACGGGTCCGTCGCGGCCGGGGCCCGGCGGGGCCGGCGCAGCAGGACACCGACCCGGGCCATGAGCTCGCGTGGGCTGAACGGCTTGGTCATGTAGTCGTCCGCACCGACCGACAGCCCGATCAGGGTGTCGACCTCCTCGGCCCGCGCGGTGAGCATGAGCACGTAGCAGTCGGAGAACGTGCGCAGCTGGCGGCACACCTCGACCCCGTCCACGCCCGGCAGCCCGAGGTCCAGGATCACGACGTCCGGGTCGACCTCCCGCAGCACCTCCAAGGCGCGCGCACCGTCGAAGCACACGTGCACCTCGAACCCGTCCCGCTCCAGGTACCCGGCCACCAGCCGCGCCAGGGGCTCCTCGTCATCGACCACGACCGCGCGCCGGCCTACCGGGATGCTCACGCGCCCCATTGTGTGCCGCGCTCCCTCACGGCTCGGCGTGCGGTCGGCGGCTTCATCAAACCTTGATCGAACGACGATCCCGGGTTCAGGCCCACCCGGCAGGCTCGAGAGTGCCGCCTGCCACGCCCAGGCACCCCGTCACCACCCCGAGGAGAACGCCATGAGCTGCTGCCAGGACACCACGACCCCCACCGTCGAGGCACCAGCCGCGCAGGCGTCGACGTGCTGCTCCACCGAAGCGGCACCCACCACCAGCCAGGACAGCTGCTGCACCACCAGCACGCCGGCCTGACCGGCCCCACCACCCTGGGAGATCCCATGCACCACACCCGACGACGCCTCACCGCTGCCGCGGCCGCTCTGACCCTGGCCGCGACCCTGGCCGCGTGCTCCGGTCAGACTGACCCCGGCGGTACCGAGCCGGCCGAGCAGGAGACGACCGCAAGCGAGACTGCTGACGCGGCGGCGCACAACGAGGCCGACACCGAGTTCGCGCAGATGATGATCGCCCACCATCAGGGCGCCATCGAGATGGCCCAGATGGCTGTCGAGAAGGCCACCAACCCCGAGGTCAAGGCCCTGGCCGAGCAGATCGAAGCGGCTCAGGACCCCGAGATCGAGCAGATGACCGGGTGGCTCGAGGCGTGGGGCGAGGAGACCACCGCGATGGACCACGGCGGCATGGACCACGGCGGCATGCAGATGGACGGCATGGACCAGGAGCAGGCCATGTCCGAGCTCGCCAGCCTGGAAGGGGCCGCGTTCGACCAGCGGTTCCTCGAGCTCATGACCGCCCACCACGAGGGGGCCGTGGCCATGTCCGAGCAGCAGCTCGAGGAGGGCGAGAACGCTGACGCCCTGCAGCTCGCTCGCAAGATCATCGACGACCAGACCGTCGAGATCACCGAGATGCAGAACCTGCTGGCTGCCAGCTGACGCCGGGTCGAGGCCGGTCGCTCCGTCACTCGGGCGACCGGCCTCGCACTGCGCCTGGTGAAGCGTGAGGGCGGAGCTCGCAGTGCATCCAGGTAGCGTTCCCGGGGTGTCCGACAGCTCCACGCACCCGTCAGCGCGCCGAACGCGGCCCGGCCTGACGGCGTGCAGCCTGTGCGCCGGGGAGACCCTGGGCACCAGTGACCCGCTCGAGGGTGGCCAGCTTGCCCGGCTGCGCGCGCTGCACGAGCGCGGCGTCGCGGACCTGACCTTGTCGGAGTGCCTGGACGAGTGCGAACGCGGAGACGTGGTCGTCGCCCGCCCCAGCCCCGCTGGGCGTCGCCTGGCCGGGCGGCCGGTCTGGTTCGAACGCCTCGCCGGCGACGCACTCACCGAGGAGCTTGCGGGCTGGCTCGAGGGCGGCGGTCCGGGCTGCGCAACCCCACCAGCCGCCCTCACGCCCCACCAGATCGCCCGCTCCACGCCTGCCGACATCTCCGACCATTAGGCCGACGAGCGAATCAGCGTCCTAGCTCGACCTGCCGTGCCTGACCGATCTGCTGCTGGACCGACCGCCCCGCCTTCGCGCGCGGTGGGCTAGCGACCGCTGCGGCGGGTGCGGCCGCGAACCCCCTGTCCGCGACCAGACGCGCCTCGACGATCTCGGTGTCGAGACCTGCACTCTGCAGGCGGTCGGCGAGTTCCCGGCGCCGTTCGGCGCTGTCGTGAAGCGCAACGCCGACACCGTCGTTGGTCGGGTCATGGTCGGTAAGGATCGCCACGGCCGTGAGCTCATCGGCGCGTGCCGCCCGCCGGACCCGATCGGCATCGACCGCGGCCTCCTCGAAGGTCACCGCGCGGCTCACCGAAGGGTGGGCAACCGGGGCCTCACTGATGACGCGGTAGGGGTCCCGGAGATCCGCTTGCCGGGTGTCGGCGCCGACGGGGTCAGCCGGTGCGGCGGCCGCGAGGTCGACGCCGTAGCGGGTCTGCGCCTGCGTGCGGATGGTCTGCACGGCCGCGGCGGCGTCCTGGTCGAGCGGCGCCCATGCGGTCGCGACCGTCCAGGCGCGGGCGACGTCCTGCTGGGTCGCCTTGTCCCACCACTCGTCTCGGGCGACGACGGCGAGCTCGGCGCGGGCGGCGGCTCGCTCGGCCGCCATTCGCTGCTCGAGGTCGCGGGCGCGTTCCTCGGCGCGGGCCTGTGCCTGGCGCCGCTCGTCGGCGACCATCCGCAGCAGCGGCTCGGCGACCTGGCTGGCCACCATCACCGCGGCCCGCGCGCTCTCGTCGAGGAGCTCCTCGACCCCGTCACTATCGGCCATCGCGCTCACCCATCCCTTCCCCCTGCATCGACTCACCGCGGCGTGCGCCGGCGGTGATCTGACCTGACCTACCGTTCGTGCCCCGAACCGCCCTGATCGAGAGTCGGCGCGGTGTGCGCGGCCTCCCGGGCCGGCTCGAGGGTGTTCGGGACGGGGGACCCGATCGCCGGGGCGGGCGCCTGCCCGGTGGACGCGATCCGCCGGGCCCGAGCGACGTCGCTCTCCGGCACCAGGCGCCCGTGCGCGTCGATGGCCGGCAGCCCGGCCGCAACCGTCGCGAGCTGCCCGCGGACCGCGCGCTCGATCTGCGCGGCGGCCTGCGCCTGCCCGATCGCCCGGTGCGCCTCGTACAGGGCGCGGGTCAGGTTCACCATCTGCCGGAACATCACCGCCTGCGCGGTCTTGGACTGCCCGCCGTGCGCCGCCGCCAGCAGCATCCAGGACGCGCCCTTCACCGCCGCCGACGGGGACGCCTTCGGCACTCGGCTGGGCCGGGTGGTCCCGAACCGGGCGAGGGCGTCGGAGGTCGCGGCGAGCGGCCCGGGCACGGGCTCGACGCGGGTCGACCAGGCGGCGAAGGCCCCCGAGGTTTCCCGGGCGACCTGCGCCCAGGTCGCGGTGTCGTCGACCGGCACCGAGCGGAGCCGGTCGCGCAGCTCGCCGATCTCGGTGGCGTACTGCTGCCACAGCTCGGGGTCCGGGTCGGCGTGCTCGCGGCCCGGGGCGACGGGGCGCTGGCCGCGGCGGGCGGCCTTCCACTCCGCGACCGCCTCGGTCGCGGCCTGCGGGGTGTCCGGCCACTGCTCGCGCAACCGGGGCAGGGTCAGGTCCCGGGCGAGGTGACCGCCGCCGAACCACACCACCGTCTCCCCCGCCGGCGGGCGCACCGCCACCGAGTACCCAGCCACCACGTCCTCACGCCCGGCAGCGAACCGCGGCCGGATCAACAGCCCCTCCCGGCGGGCGCGGCGGACGAACTCGGCCTCGTCGACGCTGGCCGTCGCGGCGGCCCGCACGCGGCGAGCGAGGGTGACGCGCTCGGGCTCGGGGGCGCCGGTGCGCTCCTGGCGGGCCTGCTCGCCCGGCTTGACCCCGCGGGCGCCGCGGGCGGCCTCGCGGGACTCGAGCACGACCAGGCCGTGCTCCTTCTCCAGCTCCCCCGCGATCCGCTGAGCGTGCCGGCGGTCGTTCCACACGCTCGCCTTGGTCCCGTCCTCCCGGACCAGGTTCACCGCGATGTGCACGTGGTCGTTGCCCGCCTTGGACAGCCCGTGCCGGACCGCGACCCACCGGCACGCGGCCTTCCCACCCGACTCCGTGAACCCCATCCGGTCCACGAACGCCGTGGCGATCTGGCCCCACTGCTCGTCGGTCAGCTGACCCTCGTCGGCGCGCAGCGACAGCGAGCAGTGCCACACGTGCCCGTCCCGGTGGCCCACCACGTTCCCGTCGGCGTCCTTGTCCGCGACCAGCACCTGCGTGCCGAACACGCGCGCGGGGTCGTCCAGGTGACGGCCGATCGCCAGCGCACTCACCCGGTCCAGGACGGCGTCATCGTGCCAGGCCATGATCGCCGGGTCCCCTGCGACCAGGTGCGGGTCGGTGTGCTCGTTGGCCCGCCCGTCGCCGGCGAGGTAGACCATCAGCCCACCCATCCGGCCACCCCGGGTGATGTTCGGCATCACGAGACGCGCAGCCCCTCGATCACGCCGTCAACCCGCTCGGCGGTCCGCCGCACCGCGGCCAGCGTCGCCACCAGCTCGTCCTGCACCTCACCCGTGGCGTTCGTCGCCCGCGCGATCTGGTTGACGTTGTTCGACACCGCCGCCAGCAACCGGTACACCCGGAACAGCTCCGCCGCGGCGTTGCGGCGCTCGCTCACGCTCCCCGCCGACCGGTCGGCCAGAGCCGACTCCACCAGCAGACGCGGGACGGTCGTCCCCGCCTCGCCCGCCAGGGCGATCAGCCGGTCGTTCTCCTCGTCCGAGACCGTGACCTTGTACGCCTTCGGCCGGCCCCCAGCCACGTTCGCCTGCCGCCGGCGCCCGAACCTGCGGGCGGGCAACGCCTCCTCAGCCATGCCACTCCCCCGCTCTTCAGGCCCAGCGCAGCGACCCCGCGACCGCGGGGACCACACGACCAGTGTGCCCGCGCCGACCCCTCCAGGTCGAGCGGCCAAGCCACTTAGGGGACCTAAGTGCATAGCTTGCTCCGCGCGCTGAGCCGGAAGGCAGTGTCGCGCGGGTATCAGGCGCGGCAGCGCGCACTCTGCTTCTCGGGTCGCTCCGCGACCCCGGGTTTCGCGGCCTCGCGAACCCGAACGCTCAGAACATGAGGAGGAGCTATGTCAGCGCGCGCCTGGGTGCGCACCGCAGCCGTGGGCGGGGTGGTCGCGCTCACGACCGCCATCGGGGCATCGCCGGCAACGGCGTCGGACGGTGCCGGCGACGACTGCGAGAAGCAGGGCACCTGCCCCGGCGAGGTTGGGGTCTGGTGGTGGGCGCTATGGATCTACCCGTTTGAGCTGGGGAAGGACCTGAGCGTCGAGGGTCACACCACGAGCACCTACGCCAACGGCACCTTCCGCCTGGAAGCGACCAACGGCAGCACCCTGACCTGCTTCGAGACCGCCACGTTGGTCCGGTGCTCGGTGGACTTCCCGTAGGGACCTCCACCACGCAACGCACCCCTCGACCACCTGGGCACGGCCCGAGCTCCATCGCTCCGCGGCTCGGCCCGCGCACAGGTGGACGACGGGACCCAGCCGACCGCCCGCACACAACCGGCGCCCTCACCACGCCGCTGTCGGCTCACCTCGCGCAAGCGCCGGCCGTGCACGGCCTCTGCCGCGTAGCCGGTCATGTCCCACAGACGCGAACGCCCACGGACCGATGGCCCGCGGGGCGTTCGCCTGTCACGCTCGAGCGTTACCGCTGTCCCACACCCGCCGCGAGAGCGGCGGGACGCTCCGAGACGGGTGCCTGCGCCGTGGTCTGCAGGATGCGGGACACCGTCGACTTCGACACCCCCACCTGCTCGGCGATCGCCCGCTGGGACAACCCGCGCGCGGCGAGGGCCACGATCGCAGCCTCCCGGGTCGCGAGCTCCGCGACCCGGACCACCGTGCGGGGGCGTCCCGTCGTCCCGTCCGTCCCACCCCCGTCCCGCACCAGCGCGGGACGCGCGGGAGACGCCGATGTCCCGACGAGCTCGCGCTCGTCCGCGGTGTCCCGCTCGGAGATGTCCCGTCCGCTCGGCGACGACGCGCTCTCGCTGGGCAGCGTCTCGGCGGGTGTCCCACCTGGCCGGGACGGGCGCGCGTCGTCGACGTGTGTCCCGCCGCCAGGAGGGTCCTCCTCGTCATCGCGCACGTCATCGACGATGCGCGGGACCTGCCCGGTGTCCGGGACGGCGAGCGTGTCCCGTCCCGCCGCGGCGTCCCGTCCCGCGGGACGCACCTCCCGTCCCGGAGCGCCGGCGCGCAGGTGTCCCACCGCGGTGCCGGCCGGGAGCAGGTCGACCGCACCGACCGCGGCGAGCACCGCCGGCAGATCGGCGCCCGGCGGGACGACGCGCAGCGCCGCGATGTGCGCGCGGTCCAGACGCCGACGTACCCACCGCCCCCGTCCCGCCCGTATCCGACCGGCCTCCTCCAGGCGGCGCACCACCAACGCCGCGCGCGCGACCGCGAGCAGACGCCGATCCCGGCGCACCTCCACCAGCGTGCGCTCGGCGTGCTCGCGGCGGGCCGCGGTCAGCACCCGCTCCCACAACCACGCCGCCACCAGCGGTGCGGCCACCCGCACCCCGGCAGCGAGCAGCGAGCTCGGGTCGGACTCCCACGACCGCACCCCACCGGTCTCCGGGCCGACGAACTCGTGCGCCCCGGCCAACAGACCCGACACCGCCGAGACCGCCCACACCGCCGCCGCATCCGCCCCACCCGGACGACCCGCCAACGCCGAGGCGCGCGCGAGCAGCGCCGAGCTGATCAGCGCCAGCTCGAGGAAGCCGGCAAGCGCCACAGCGGCAATGAGCGAGAACCCGAGCACGTCCATCGCCAGGGCGGCCATGCCCTGCGCCGCCAGGACCGTCGGGACCACCGCGGCGAGCGACGCGACGACCGTCGCCTGCTGCCGGGCCCGACGCGCGGCCTCGCCCGCCGGTGCCCCCTGCACCGTGCTCACCGGCCCGCCGACCCGGACGGGGCCAGCAGCCCGAGCGCGAGCGCCACCGCGGCCCGGTCGTCGACGTCGACGACCTCGGGCGGCGGGACCGGACGGGACCTCAGGTACGCGAGAATCTTCACGGGGAACCTCCAGTTGAGTTGGGGTGCTTCCTCAGCCCCGGCGGTGTTCGCAGCACCGCCGGGGCACGCTTCTTCCAGCAATCACCTGACCGTGGTCAGGTCAGTGGCCGACCTTGCGGCGGTGGACACCGACGCTGTTCGGCGTTCCCGCGTAGGTGCAGCCCTCCTCGGCACACCTCACCCACGCGCCTCCGGCGACAGCGGCGTCCGTGACGGAGCGGGACCGGCCGTAGCCGTGCTCGGCGAGTAGTCGCGCCACCGACCCGTCGTACTCCGCAGCGAGCAAGGCGCCCTCGGCGACCTTGTCGTGACCTCGAGAGAAGAACGCGCCCAGCGCAGCCTCTCCCCCGCAACCACACCAGCAGATCCCCGTGGGGAGCAGCCGCTCCCGCGTCTGACCGTCGCTCATGTGTTCCAAGATAGCAGTTCTTGCTCGCATATCAAGATGTGCTCACGACTCGTCGGGCTCCACCGGGGCGTGTAGCGGCGGTGTGAGCGGATCTCGATGCTCCCGGCGGGGCGCTGTCGGAGGCCCCCGCTAGCGTCCGACGCGCTTCACATCCGCAACAGAAGGAGCACACCTTTCTTGATCAGCACCCTTGCTCGACGCGCGGCCAGCAGAGCCCGCACGGCAGTCCTCGCCACAGCGATGGCTGTCCTCGTCGGCACTTCGTTGGCTGCGACTGCAGCACCGGCCGCCGCCAGCCCACTGACCGTCGGCCAGCTCGATGGCTACTCCCCCAAGACCACCTATGGCTGCGACAGGGTGGTGAAGCCGGGGACTGAGGGTGTGATCTCGATCCTGAGAAGCGCATACCCGGGGTACAGCGCCAGCCCGGACACCGGTCGGGCGTGCTCGACCGCCTCCGACCACGCTCGGGGCACCGCGATCGACTGGAGCGTGCGGGCCGGCAACAGCGACGGCCAGCAGCTCCTGAACTGGCTCTTCGAAGGCGACGGACAGGGCAACAGCCACATCCGGCTCCGCCGACTCGGCATCTCCTACATCATCTGGAACGACCGGATCTGGACAGCCACCGATGCCACGCGGTCCGCATCCTCCGACGTCTCGACATGGAAGAACTACGACGAAGCGGCGTGCTTCGCGAACAGCGGCAGTGGCGCTGACTGCCTGCACGTGCGGCACATGCACATCTCCCTGGGCGATCGCGGAGCTGACAAGGCGTCGTCGTGGTGGCAGCCGGTCATGGACGGCCACCGAGATCTGCCCAACGGGCAGGCAACCGGCCCAGCGATCCGCTACGTCTACTCGGTGAACAACGGCTCGGTCTGGGAAGCAGCGAGCAACACCTGGCTCAACCAGTCCGCTGGCATCGTCGGCTCGAACGTCGCCGCCATCTCGGTGAACGGCGCCCAGTTCGTCTACACCATCCGCGACGGGGTCGTCTACGAGGCCGCCAGCAACAACGGCTGGATCAACCAGTCGACCGGCATCCTCGCCAGCGACGTCGCAGCGATCGCAGTCGACGGCGTCAAGTACGTCTACACGATCCGCAACGGGGTCGTGTACGAGGCCGCCAGCAACAACGGCTGGATCAGCCAGTCGATGGGCATCCTCGCCTCTGAGCTGGCCGCGACTTCCGCGGGAGGGGTCAAGTACGTCTACACGATCCGCAACGGGGTCGTGTACGAGGCCGCCAGCAACAACGGCTGGATCAGCCAGTCGAT